>NZ_JBFRTU010000087.1:0-45655 GCF_041474275.1 Vibrio sp. 10N.222.52.B7
ACTCAGTAGAGCGTTAACTTTCAATTTTTCTACTTCGCATAATTCGAAGGAAACAGTGCTCGTTTCGCTTCTTCATCACGTTCGGTTTTAAATTGAACGTCTTTACCAGTTTCGCGAGCGCGAATTGCGGCAGGGCGGGCGTTGATTGCATCGAACCAGCGCTTTAAGTTCGGGTAAGGTGCTAGGCCTTCTTCACCAAGCACGAAAGGTGCTTTATCAATCCAACCCCATGCAGCAACATCGACAATGGTGTACTCATTTCCGACGAAAAACTCACGACCTTCCATGTGCTTTTCTAACACTTCGTAGTGACGTTGTGCTTCGCGTAGATAACGATTTACTGCGTAATCTAAGCCTGCTGGCGCAGCATGACGGAAGTGTACCGATTGGCCAGAGTATGGACCAAGTCCGCTGGCGATAAACATCATCCAAGATAATAGTTCAGCTCTGTCTTCTGGCTGACCAGCTAGCTTGCCTGTTTTCTCAGATAGGTACAGCAGGATAGCGTTAGAGTCGAATACACGTTGTCCTTCGTCTTCAATCGCAGGCGTTTTGCCATTTGGATTGATTAAACGATATTCCGGTGAATGCTGCTCACCCTTTAAGGTATCGACAGGAACAAGTTCAAAATCTAGGCCTGTCTCTTCTAGAAACAAAGCGATCTTCATTGGGTTGGGTGTTTGGTGAAAATAGAACTTAAGCATGGGGTAACTCCTTGTATTGGTCATTTATTAAAGCACCACTTGAACGATCGTTCAATAGCTGATTTTTGAATTTTCTGTGAATTGACTGATTTGATAGCACACTCTGTGCTTTTTGAACTTGGTTGAGCAAACGTGAATGAGCGTCGACTTGTAGAGAGATAGCATTTTAAGTTGCTGAAATAATGGACATAAAATGCACATTTAGGTTTGATGTTTAGCTTCGAAACTTACGGGTTTAGATGGAATAGGCATGTGGGATTCGAAGTTAAATATTCCAAAATCATTAAGGGAGCCACTCATAACTCGAAGCTATCTGGATATTTGAGCTTACTCTGGCGCATAAAATCGTGATCTGCAGCCACATCTTATGCAACAAATGAATATTAACCTTGGAGAGTAAGGTTTGGTTCACGGTTTTTTAATCTTGGCGGCTTACATTGGTGAGCAAATCTGATGTGAAACACTTAACGACACAGGATCTTTCCATGGAAAAGAACATTATCGCCCTCGCTCTTGGTGGCATGCTAGCCTTTGGCGCAACACCTTATTCTTTTGCTGCTAACGATGGCGCTGTACAGGCTTCTGCGGACTACGCGCAGTTGGTGACTAAGCGACAAGTTGTCGACCAACTACTTCTTGATGCGTTGCAGGCGTTTAAGTCTCCGGCAAGAATTTCACACGCGGGCTTCACGGCCAAAATGCCAAGCAACATGGAAATTGTGACTAACCGATTGTTAGAAGCGTACCAGCTAGAACCTTACCGTACGGATTTGTTGATCTCGGCGGCGAATGCTCAGATCTACAACAAGAATGCAGAGCGCGCGATTGAGTTGTTTGAGCAAGCGTTGACGGTTGCACCAGACGATGTCGACTTACATGCGTATCTAGCGGTTTGGCAGCGTTTTGAAGACAATGAAAGTGAATCCAACAAGCACATGGAGAAGCTAGAAAGCCTGAATAAAGGTAAGGCAGAAGATATTAAACGCATTTTTGCTACGGTCGACCGCGTATTAGAAACACCGTTAAAAGAGTCTGCGGATAAGGGGCTGTTGAGCGACCCCGGTGCCATAGTCACTTTGGGCTACGCACTTAACCCTGATGGTTCTATGCATCAAATCTTGATCGAACGTCTTGAGACAACGTTGGCGATGTCTAAAGCGAACCCAGATGCGATGATCGTGTTAACGGGTGGCGTGCCGAAGAACCATAAGACTGAAGGCAAGTTAATGGCGGATTGGCTTATCTCAAAAGGGGTAAGTAAAGATCGCATCATTGAAGAGAACTACGCGACCAGCACGGTAGGGAATGCCTTATTCAGTAGCTATGCGCTTGCTCGTCATGATATTAAGCACGCGACCATTATCAGCTCGGCAAGCCATGTTCGTCGTGGTCAAACTCTGTTTGAAATCGCTAGCTGGCAAACGGGCCCTCAGGGCATTACCTTCGATACGGTTTCTTACCCAGACAAGCCGCTCGAAGATCTTAAGAAAGCGAGCAGTGGTGAGCTTCTAGGCATCTACCGTGACGCACTGAGAACGTATGGTATGTGGAGCTACCGCTCTTACCCATTAGAGTCTCGCTAGGCTTAGGGTTATTTCACAGTAGGCAAAGTATAAGTTGCTAGTACAATCGAGCACAGCTAGATGGTATGCTGTGCTCCTACTTAATTTAGTGTTTCAAAGGCAAAAAAATGAACCCGATTTTAGCAATGTTGAAAGAGAACAATATTAGCGACGAGCAGATCAGTGAGCTATTCAAAACGCTGACAGAGAACCCTCTTGCAGCAATGGCGACGATCAGCCAACTTGGTTTACCTCAAGACAAACTTCAAATGCTGATGGGTCAGGTAATGCAAAACCCTGCGCTAATCAAAGAAGCAGTTGAAGAGCTTGGCCTAGATTTTTCTAAGGTTGAAGCGGCTAAAGAGCAACTTCAAAAATAAGTGAATTTGAATGAGTTAATATCGAATTAGCTTAATCCACATTCAATAAAAAGGTCGTTTAAGTTCAGCAACAGGCTGTCTTAACGGCCTTTTTTGATCTTGGTGGCGATTTTTGACTTTGATTTGATTGCATCCAATCATCCTCGCCGACCCTATACATACCGACCATTCCAACACAATTGACAGCAACCTTGCCAAATATGTGCGACTACTGACAATTTACTTACTAGACTTAATTAACCTATGTGCGACCTGAGATGTGCACCTTGATGAACAGAGTTTTTGGATGAAGACAGCCCTAAATAATAGGGCTAGCCGATTTGGGCCATAAGCGCGGTTTGTCTATGACACATTAAGGAAAAGAATAAGAGGGCAACGAACTAAGCCCTTTATTGAGCAGTGATTTATAGGAAATTATTTATGAAGTATTTAAAGGAAACCGCTTTAGCGAGCCTTGTGCTGGCTGGGCTTGTTGGTTGTGGCGGTGATTCAGGTTCATCAAGCAGCACGACACCCATTACTTTGAGCGTGAGTGATGCGCCCATTGATGATGTTAAAGACGTAACTGTGACATTCAGTAAGGTCGCTTTACTTCCTCAAGGGGGAGGTTCGCCACTGATTTATGATGTGTATAAAACGGACGAAAACGGCGATTACGTTGATGAAAATGGCGATCCATTGCCAGATGGTGAGGATCCGATTCCATTAAGTGTGAATTTGCTGGATTACCAAGGCAGCGATGCGCTTCCTTTGATTGAAAATGAGGTCATTCCGGTAGGCAGCTATAAGTTGTGTGTGTTTGCGAATGATGGCGATCATCCAACAGATCCATCTTACGTGGTAGAAAATGATGATACGAATCGTGAGCTAACGGTGAAAGGTGAAGGCGCGTGCCCGCAAGGCGTGGGTAAAGAAGATAACGCTGGCGTACTTTACTTTAATAACTCATTTAATGTGAACCAACAAAGTAACGACTTTGTTGTCGAGTTCGATCTTCGACGTGGCCTAAAGAACAGTTCGACTTTCCCTGATTACACCATTCAAAGAACGTCTGTAAGCCTTATCAATACGGTTGAGACAGGAAATATTGAAGGCACTGTTGCTCTTTCTACTTATGACACTTGTAACGGTGGTGACAATACATTTGTTCAGTCGGTGTACTTGTATGAAGGTAATGTTGAACAAGCTAACATGGCTCCGATTGGCGGCAGTGATGAAGTGAAACCGATTACTTCAGCGTCAGTGGCAATGAATGAAGCACAGACTAACTATGAGTTCTCTCTGGGCTTCATTGATCCAGGTACTTACTCATTAGGTTATACCTGTACTGCGCAATATGACAGTGATGAAGAAAATGTTGATCCGGTTGCTGATGGGTTCGAAATATATGAAGCTCAAAATGGCGTGCAAGTAACCGTTGGTCAAGACAGCCAAGTGTCATTCTAACCTTAATGTAAATGACGATTTTTTATAAAAACGGCCTCTCATTTGGAGGCCGTGTTTGATTATGTCACGTAGCTAGCATGAATTTGATGATCATTGAGTGTGACTCTAGGGAAGTGATAATGTAACTTTGTATCTCTTACTTTAACCTAGCGAAATGTACTCCGGCGTTGCTCATGAAATCTAGCTTAAGCATTCGATCTTACACCAAGCAATTTAATACCCATGCTCATGATGACCATCATCAACTGGTATTGCCGATCCAAGGCAGTATTAATATCGAAATGGTGGGGTATGTCGGTAAAGTGGCGGTGGGCGAATGTGTGGTGATTCCGGTAACCACAGCACATGCGTTTAAAGCGGACGAAGCAGCGCGGTTTATTGTCGCGGATATGGCTGTGTTGCCTCAGCATTTGTTAGAGCACGAGCTCTCGGTTTTCACGATAACGCCACCTTTGATGAGCTTCTTGTTGTTTGTTGAGAAGCAGCTGGAATATCAGGTCGATAGCGGTATTGAGTCATCCATCTTGGATGTGTTTTCACTGCTGTTAGAGCAACAACAAGTGAGCAAGAGCATCGACCCAAGAATCCGCGCTGTACAAAGGCTGATAGCGGATAATTACACACAACCATTATCCATTTCGCAACTTGCAGAAACGGCTTGTTTGAGCCCCACTCAATTCAAAAAACGCTTCAAAGAATGTCTGGGTATCAGTGCGCTTAAATACATCACTCGCTATCGTATGGAGAAAGCCCAAGCCTTGTTAACTCATACCGATTTACCGGTTCAATTGATTGCTGAAAATGTGGGCTATAGTGATGTGTCTGCTTTCAGTCGTCGCTTCTCTCAGCACTTTGGCATGTCTCCAAGGGCGTTTCTAGGCTCAATGAAAGACAGTCTTTAGAAACAACAATAGCGTCCTTTCGGCAAACTAACTTTTATCAATCTTCACTATTATCTATTTCAGAACTGAAAATTGGGTAATAGAAATGAATCTTGCCATCAATCGCGTTAACGAATTCCAAACGGGCACTTTAGCCATCTTGTTTGCTTCTATTTTATGGGGCACGACAGGCACCGCCGCAAGTTTTGCGCCTGATCTAAGCCCATTAGCGATTGGTGCTTTCTCTATGGGCGTCGGTGGCCTAATGCAAGCGGGATTGGCGTATCGAAAAATCCTATTCGCTTTCGACAAGCTTTTGCAGAACAAGAAGCTGTTGACGGTGAGCGCTTTGGCTTTAGCGATCTATCCTTTAGCTTTCTATTCTTCAATGAAATTATCTGGCGTGGCGATTGGTACAGTGGTTTCGATTGCTACCGCACCTTTCTTTTCTGCTCTGTTAGAGTGTCTTATTAGCAAAAAGAATAATATCAACAAACGTTGGCTCACTAGCTTTGCGATTGGTGTGGTGGGTATTGGGTTGTTGGTGTTTTCAGAATCTTCATCGACGAATGAATCCGGTGATGATCTCAAGCTGTTCGGTATTGCTTTAGGTTTGCTCGCTGGGTTGTGTTACGCCATTTATTCTTGGGCGACCAAAGCACTGATCGACAAAGGGATTAAGTCACAAGCGGCGATGGGCAGTATTTTTGGCCTGGGTGCGATGCTGTTGCTGCCAACGCTCTGGTTTACGGGGGAGAACCTGTTTTCCTCGCAGATTAACGTATTAGTCATCAGTTATCTGACGTTAATCCCACAATGCTTGGGCTATATCGCGTTCAGTTTTGGTTTACGCCACGTGACCGCGAGTAGCGCCAATCTGCTGACTCTGTTTGAACCAGTAGTTGCAGCGGTGCTTGCCGTCTGTGTTGTCGGTGAGCTGATTCCTTTTACAGGCTGGTTAGGTATGTCTCTGATTGTGTTGTGCTTGTTTATACAGTCGAAGCCATCTAAAGGAACGTTATAAGTATTTGTTTTGTTTTGCCTAATTGAAATTTTTTCATGTGTAATTCTTATAATTGAATAAAATCAGTATCTCAGTTGTGAGAGTGCTGTTACTATCGCTATCAATAGTCGGGGGGCATATACCTTATTTGGTGTTTGCTGAGATCGTTAATCGAGACCCGTTGAACCTGATTCAGTTAACACTGGCGTAGGGAACTATAAGCACTCGATCTGCGTCTGCACCCATGAAAACTTTCATGTGTTTATTGCGACTTCTCCTTCGATCGGTGTTCGTTCTCCTACGTCTTGTAAGATAGTAGGAGCGACAATGACACACAGTTCTAATTCAAAAGATTTAACGCTAAAAGCCTCAGTTTCGCAGCACTCTGCTGATGGTTCGATTCGAACAAACACTCCGATTGTATTGACGATCGCTGGTTCTGACAGTGGTGGTGGCGCGGGCATTCAAGCTGATATTAAAGCCATGTCTGCAACGGGTAGCTTCGCTTGTTCGGTAATTACCGCGATTACATCTCAGAACACCCAAGGCGTGTCCGCTATATTTCCAATCCCACTAGAGCATGTCGCTAGTCAGTTAGATGCAGTGTTTACCGATTTGAATATCGTGGCGGTAAAAGTTGGTATGTTGGCGGATTCGCAAATCATCAAAGTCGTTGCAGACAAAATCAAACAATACCAACCAAAACACTTGGTAATTGACCCTGTAATGGTCGCGACAAGCGGCGACCTTCTTCTAGAAAACTCTGCTATCACTACGCTAAAACAAGAGCTGATTCCGCTCGCCGACATTATTACCCCTAACTTACCTGAAGGCGCGGCGTTAACAGGCAAGCCGGTACCTGAAAGCGAAGCCGAAATGCAGGACATGATTGAAGATCTGCGCGCTTTAGGTGCTAAAGCCGTTCTGCTAAAAGGTGGTCATCTAGAGAAAGATGAAAACAGCAATGACTTACTGATTCTACCAACTGCATCTGCTGTGATTAGCGCGAAGCGTTTTCCTACCAAAAACACTCATGGCACGGGCTGCACGCTTTCATCTGCCATTGCTTCTTTCTTGGCTCAAGGCAACACGCTCCCAGAGGCTGTAGACCTGGGTAAACAATACATTTCACGCGCGATTGCCCATGCTGACGAGTTGAAAGTCGGTCAAGGTCATGGCCCAGTAAATCACTTTTTCGCTGGACACGGTAATGTCCGTTAATACCGTTGGTGTTCAGCTCAGCAATGCCTCCTTACGTTATAACGACAGCGAGCACGCGACTTTGTCTGGGTTGTCGCTTAGCTTAAACGCAGGTAAGTGGACGGTATTGCTGGGTCGAAGTGGTTGCGGAAAAACCACGGTATTGCGTTATCTGGCAGGCTTGCTGGACGACAAGGTGGAGTGGCAGGGCACATTGGCAACGTCCGATGAATTGCCTTTAACGGACCGCATCGCTTACATGGCGCAGCAGGATTTGTTACTGCCATGGCTATCGGTCATCGACAATGTTTGCCTGAGTCATCGTTTTCAAAATCCCGCAGACAAGCATCAAAGCCGAGCATCCCATAAACAAGCTCAAACCAACCAAGCACTAGAGTTGTTAGCTGCGGTTGGTTTGGCTGATCACGCGTCTACTATGCCGGATCAATTGTCTGGTGGTATGCGCCAGCGTGTTGCTTTGGCACGCACCTTAATGCAAGACAAGCCAGTGGTGCTGATGGATGAACCGTTCTCTGCGCTGGATGCGGTAACAAGACACAAACTACAAAGTTTAGCGTGTGAGCTGTTAAGAGATAAAACCGTTGTGTTGATCACCCATGATCCACAAGAAGCGGTGCGCTTGGCGGATAATTTGTATGTGTTGCAAGGCACACCTGCGAATGCTCAGCCTTTATCTGTGCCAAACACGGCCACACCAAGAGTGTTAGATGGTGAATGCGCTGAGTTACAACAAGCGATCTTAGATCAGTTGGAGCGTGATTATGAATGATCTAACGCGAAGCGAAGCTGTGGCTCGTTCAACTAACACACAGATCACAACTAAGCGCTCTCGTCAGATGAATCCCGTTATGCGATTGCTGATCAGCAGTGCTGTGATTCTCGGTTTATGGCAAATGGTGGTGGTTATCTTCGAGATGCCGAGCTTCATTCTGCCAGCGCCTGCTGAAGTCTTTATTAAGCTAATCGAACGTTACGATGTGTTACTCAAACACACTTGGGTGACGGCGCAGGAGATCTTACTTGGTCTGCTACTCGGTTTGTCTATGGGGTTGTTTTTTGCCTTGCAGATGTTGATGTTCGAACCACTTAAACGCTGGTTGTTGCCTATCTTAATCGCTAGCCAAGCGATCCCTGTGTTTGCGATTGCGCCAGTATTGATGTTGTGGCTTGGCTATGGCATCGCCTCAAAAGTGGTGATGGCGGCGATCATTATCTTCTTCCCTGTGACCACTTGTTGTTACGACGGTCTGCGCAATACACCGACAGGCTATCTCGATCTTGCCAAAACGATGGGTGCATCGAAATGGCAGCTGCTTCGTTATATCCAATTGCCTGCTGCGCTGCCAACACTGGCGTCTGGCATTCGTGTTGCTGTGGTGATTGCTCCAATTGGCGCGGTTGTCGGCGAGTGGGTGGGTTCGAGTGAAGGGTTAGGTTACTTAATGCTGCAAGCCAATGCGCGGATGATCATTGATGAGATGTTTGCGGCCTTATTCATCTTGGCGGTGCTGTCTATCTCGCTCTATTTCATCACAGACAAATTACTTAAAAAAGCTATCCCTTGGGAGAACCAGTAATGGCTTGCTCAATAACACTTTGTTTAGTAAGGCTTCGCTCAACGCTATTTATCTAAACAAAACGTCGTTAAAAATTAGCTCTATAAACACAATAATAATATTCAAAAGGAAAGGTTAACTATGAAAAACACCAAATTGGTAGGTGCAATGGCACTGCTTGCTTCGCTAGTTTCAGGTCATGCTCTAGCGGATTCTGAACAAAAGAAACTGACATTGATGTTGGATTGGTTTGTGAACCCGAACCACGGCCCAATTGTGATTGCTCAAGAGCGTGGCTACTTTGCTGACCAAGGCTTAGAGGTTGAAATCCAAGAACCAGCTGACCCAAGCACGCCAGCAAAATTGGTTGCGGCAGGTAAAGTCGATTTAGCGGTAACTTACCAACCAAGTTTAACCATGGATGTAGCGGCAGGTTTACCTCTCGTTCGTGCATCTACTCTTATCGCAACGCCACTGAATACGTTGATGGTTTTGGATAATGGCAAGAACGATTCGTTAGCGGATCTGAAAGGCAAAAAGATCGGTATTGCGATTGCGGGTAACGAAGAAGCGACCATCGGCACCATGCTAGCTCAAGAAAATGTTGCGTTTACCGACGTGCAAACCATCAATGTCGGTTGGGCACTTTCATCTTCATTGGCATCGGGCAAGGTAGATGCAATTTGGGGTGGCTTACGTAACTTCGAAACTAACCAGCTAGCCCTAGAAGGCTTTAAAGCCAAAGCATTCTTCCCTGAAGAGCACGGCGTACCAGCTTACGATGAGTTGATCTTTGTGGCGAACGCAAAGCAGCACGACGACGAAGCAATCAAAGCGTTCAACAAAGCACTTGAGCAAGCAACCACTTACATTGTGAACCACCCACAAGAGTCATGGAGCGAATTTGTGGCGTATTCACCAGATACGTTGAATAACGAGCTTAACCAACGCGCATGGAACGACACGCTGACTCGTTTTGCACTTCGTCCTTCTGCTGTTGACCTAAAACGTTACGACAATTACGCACAGTTCATGTTTGACAAAGGCATTATCAAATCACTACCAAAAGCCGCTGACTACGTACCGACTTTTGACTAAGGAATCTCATGAAATACCAAGACTTAATCCAAGCCTGTCAACAAGATTGGCAAGACTACACAGAGCATGATTTTGTTAAAACTCTGGCGAACGGCACACTCGCCCAGCCGTGTTTTCTGCATTATTTGAAACAAGATTTTCTGTTCTTGAAGCAATATGCTCGCGCTTATGCGTTGGCGATTTACAAGGCGAAAACCTTGGCTGATATGCGTCGTGCACTGCCAAGTGTTCATGCTCTGCTAGATTCTGAAATCTCTCACCACGTGACTTACTGTGGTCAGTGGGGTTTAACTGAATCTGACCTAGAAAATGAGCCGGAAGATTTCGGTACAGTTGCTTACACGCGCTATGTTTTAGATGCGGGTATGACGGGTGATCTCGTCGACTTATATGCGGCACTGGCTCCGTGTTCAATTGGTTACGCTGTGATTGGTAAAGCGCTGTTAGAAAGCAGTGATACTGTTTTGGAAGGCAACCCATACGCAAGCTGGCTACAGCTTTACGGCGGTGAAGAGTTCCAGTCTGGCGTAGCAACGGGCGCGGAATACTTCAATCAACTGCTTGCTGAAATTGATATCAACAGCGAGCGCGGTCAGAACATCGTTCATATCTTCAAAACCGCAACGCGTATGGAAGTGGCTTTTTGGCAGCAAGGGCTGAACGCTCTTGATGATTCAACAGCGACTTTCACGAATAAGGTTTACCCCATGCTAACTGAACAAATCATCCAATCGTTGCGCGCAGTACGAGAGCAAAAACCACTGGTTGTGAACATCACCAACTATGTAGTGATGAACAACACGGCCAATGCGTTATTAGCGATTGGCGCTTCGCCTATTATGGCGCACTCGCAACAAGAACTGGCAGAGATGATGTCTTTCTCTGGTGCTTTGGTGATTAACATCGGCACGCTCGACAGTGTTTGGACGCCAAGAATGTGTTTTGCTGTTGAGCAAGCGAACGCGAACAACAAGGTTGTGGTTCTTGACCCTGTGGGTTGTGGGGCAAGTACGTTGCGTACCGAGACTTCTCGTGAAATTGCACGCTTAGCCGATAAGTTGATCATTCGTGGTAACGCGTCTGAGATTATCGCGTTAGCGGGCGAACAAGCGCATAGCAAAGGCGTTGATGCGTTGGATAGCAGTGATGCTGCATTAGGCGCTGCGCAATGCTTAGTGGCTGAATACGGCGCGAATGTAGTTATTTCTGGTGAGACGGATTACGTTGTCACGAAAGACAGTGTTGTGACGTTAAACAATGGTCATCCAATGATGCCGTATGTGACAGGCATGGGCTGTACTTTAACAGCATTGACGGGCGCATTTGCTGCTATTGGTGATGACAATGGTTTGGCGGCAGCAGCGGTATTAGGTGTGGTTGGTGAAATCGCAGCTGAAAACTCACGCGGCCCGGGTAGCCTGCAAATGAACTTGCTTGATGAGTTGTACCAGTTAGATGAAGAGACTCTGATTCAACGATTGAAGATTCAGTAGGGTTAACCGAACTCTAAGCCACAAGCCTAACTTAAATCTCTTTAGATAAAGAAAAGCCCCCAACACTTATGTGCTGGGGGCTTTTTATTATTGCTTTGGAACTGTGCCAGCTGTGTATAGACTGGCTGGCTAGGTTCTAAATCGATTCACTTGGCTCTCTAGGTGGTGAGCAACCTCAGTTAAGTCGCTGGCTGCACCTGAAATGCTGCTGACTGATTCTTGGTTACTTTGCGCGATGGTGTTTGCACCTTGCGCGTTCTCACCGAGTGATTTAGTGAGACGATCCTGCTCATCAACTGACACTGCGATTTGGCTGTTGGCTTGGTTCAGGTCTTGGATGTGTTGATTAATCACATGTAAATTCTGAGAAGCTTGCTGCGCCTGCGTTGAAGCGTCTGAAACCGTGCTGTGGCTCTCTTTGATAGACTCTAACGCATCTTTAGCGCCACGTTGTAGTGAGGTGATGAGCTCATCAATCTGGCTAGCAGAGTCTTGGGTACGTTTAGCGAGCGTTCTTACTTCATCGGCTACTACTGCAAATCCGCGACCTTGTTCACCTGCGCGCGCAGCTTCAATAGCCGCATTCAATGCCAACAGGTTGGTCTGCTCAGAAACGCCTTTGATTACTTCAAGAATGGCACCAATGTTCATCGACTCTTTGTGTAGGTCAGTCACTTTCTGGCTGCTGACCTGCATGCTTTCATCGGCGCTGCCAATTTCATGCAGTGTTTTGTCTACTTCTTTGAGTCCCATCGCCACATTCTCGGTTGCTTGGTTAGCAACTTGAGACGCGTGGTTAGCACTTGCAGCAATCTCTGATGTGCTTGAAGCCAATTGATCAACGGCAGAAGAGATATTGATCATCTCATTGTTCAACTGTGTCGCGTTGGTCGAGCTGTTATTGGTCACTTGATTCAGCGACTCCGACATCTCACCAATACGCACGCTAGAGCGGTTCACTTGACCAACAATATCGCGCAGTGACTCGATGGTGATCTCCATGTTGGTCAGCAGTTCGCCAATCTCGTTTTTGCTCTCAATGTTCACTTCAACATTTAAGTTGCCTTGAGAAAGCTCATTGGTGATCTGTTTAACTTGTGCGATGCCTTTAGTAATAGAGCGAGTCACCAACACGGCGCTCGTCATGCCAATAACTAAAGCCACACCCGTCAGCAATATGATGATTTGAATCGAGCGCTTTTCGCTGGCTTGCAGTTCTGGTGTTAATGCTTGTTTCTGTTGTTCTAGAATGCTCTGAGCATCAGCTACCGAAATCGCTAAGCTGTCACCAATAGAGGCGAGGGTAGCGGTTCTTTGCGTGTTCTCAATCATCTGTTGATGAACTTGCTCAAAGCCTTTCGCGTACGCTTCCCGTTGGTTAGAGAAATCTTCAATCAATTCACTTTGATAAGGAGATGATTTAAGAGATTCAATATCGCCTTCTATACCTGGCAGAGCATATTCAAAAATGTCTTTACCAGCTTCATAGGTTTTGAGGTCGTTGTTGTTTGAGTAACTCAGCACTGTGATCTTGGCTGCGAGGAAGTTCTCCATCAACATGCCTGCGTATAAGCTCGCGTTTGGATCATTGTTATTGTAAGACTCATACAATAAGCTCTGAGCCGCTTTCAGTGCGTTGGTTTCTCGTGTGACCATCTCCACGTTCACTAACTGGTCAATGAGCAGTTGGCTCTGTTTCATTGATCCATAAGCCGCATCAAAAGCTGCAACGCTGTCTTGCACTAATTGCAGGCTCGACAAGCTATCAGTATTGGTGGTGGTTTGGATTAAGTTGTTCAGCAGTTCATCAATCGCAAGTTTGCTCGATTGATAATTCGCTTCGTATTGATCATCCAATGACTCTAAGTAACGTTCAGAAGCTAAACGCATCTGAAGAAAGTGCACTTGAATGTTGCCTGACAATGTCGCCTTGTGGCTGAGGTCACTGTACTGGCTAAAGCCGTTCGACAAGGTTTGAATACCTTTGTAACTCACAAGGCCTGAAATGACGAAAAAGAGCAAGCAGATGGCATAACCCAGCTTGATCTTGAGCGCTATAGAAAGGTGGCGCATAACTATCCCTATATTTACCTGATTCCTTCATAGGGGAGTATTTCATAAAACAGCATTCTGGGCATGCTAAAGCGAATAGTTTGTGTAATAAGTAACGCTTTTGTTAGAAAAATCGGGTTTTTCGACATGCTTTCAACGAGTTGCGTATTTGAATTCAACCGCCTAACTTAAGGAATTAAGTGCTAACTTCCATGCATAGGATGTGATTTGTCGGTAAAATGGCAGAAAACCAATTTTAGAAATCGACTTCAAAGGTACGCGATGAACCCTTATAAACTTTATCTGGTGACTGACGACCAACAAGATCTAGAAACGCTTAAATTCGTGGTTGAACAAGCGGTTGCTGGTGGCGTCACTATGGTTCAAGTAAGAGAAAAACATGGGGACGTAAGAGCCTTCATTGAACGAGCACAAGCGGTTAAGTCGATTCTGGCTGGCTCAGGTGTTCCGCTGATCATCAATGACCGAGTGGACGTAGCATTGGCTGTCGACGCCGATGGTTTGCATCTGGGTCAATCGGATATGCCTGCAGAGTTAGCACGTAAGCTGATTGGTTCAGACAAGATTCTTGGGTTATCAATTGAAACTGAACAGCAGCTACAACAAGCAGATAGTTTGCCGATCGATTACATTGGTCTCAGTGCGATTTTTGCCACACCGACTAAGACGAATCTAAAGAAACATTGGGGTTATGAAGGCATTCAAATGGCTTTGAAAACAACGAAATTGCCGATTGTTGGTATCGGTGGAATCAACGAATCGAACATTCCGCAGTTGGTTAACACAGGTATTCATGGATTAGCCTTGGTATCAGCGATATGTCACGCAGACGACCCGAAACAAGCGACCCAAGATTTGTTGTTTTTGATGGGAGAGTGAGTTTGTGGTGGCTAGAAAACAAATGAGACTCGTCATTTGTTTTCTAGTTAGAGCGCATTAAAGCGCTCGATGCAGTAGCCAGTAAAATTTGTGGTCTAACTTACTGAATACACAGAGCAACCGTGCCGATGACCATAAGAACGATCGCAGCATACCAACCGTATTGCGAGGTTTTATCAGCAACAAACACCTTAATGTAGTTGAGCTCTTCATGTGCCATTGCGATGAAGTCCGTGTAGTTAATCGATAACTCACGGCTCGCTTCTTTCAAGTCTTGCTGAAGTTTGTTGAAAGCCTCATCGATGAAGCCTTTTGTTTCTGAAACAGATGGAGTAGCAGCCAAAGTTAGGCTATTCCAAACCGCCATACGCGATTCATATTCGCTTTCACTGACACAATTAAGTACGCGTAAATCATACTCTCGTTTGTTACGCTCTTTACCCATTTTCTCAGGGCAAATATTTCTTAAAACGTTCACGACAAATTTTCCAAAAGGTTCATTTAGATATAAAAAAGCACTCGAAGAGCGCTCATAAACTGGGTGCGAATCAATATTCAAAAGTGATCTATTTGAAACCGGCATAAGCGACTGTAAGACAGAGCGTTTATCTGGGAGATTTGAAGTTGGGTCAGTGGTGTTAAAGAGCGATTTGGGTTTGTCGATATCAGTTTGATAAGACAAACCCTTTGGGATCGCATACTAGTTATGTCACTTTTGGATATCAACTAGGGTGTTTTATCCACACGACAAAGAAAATTATCGGCACGAAAAGCGGAAATGAGGTAGTGCTGGAGAAAACGCCACCGTCATTGATTTAGGATTCAGTTGCTGAAATAGGCTGAACTCAAGAATTGGGGGAGATTAGTTGGCTTGCCACTGATTGTTCTCTAATGAGTGGCCTTTTAGTTTTTCAAGTAAACTTGTTAACACTGGGCCATTGATATGACTGCGAGACACTAAGCAACCCACTGGAGTAATCCAACCACCATGCTCGTGTGCCACTGGCAGTGCTACGAGATCGCCTTTCTGAATCCCTTCCAGCACCATCATTTCAGGCACATTTGCCCAGCCAACGTTCTGTTCAACGAGATCGATGATCGTTCTGTGGTTGTTGGCATACCAAAGCATCGAGCTAATACCGTAGGTGAACCACAGTTCGCGCTGCTTTGAACTGCGATGCACACATTGGCGGTAACGCTTTAGATCTGAGTCTTGTACTAACGACATTTGGCTGAGTTCGTGAGTGGCGGAGCTAACCGTAAGAAAGCGGGCTTGGCCCAGTAAGAAGAAGTCCATATCTACTTTAAGTTCACCATCCGCATAGATGATGCCAATCTGCGCTTTGCCACGTCTCACCAGGTCTTCCACATCGAAGGTTGAGGCCGTAATAATATCGAAGTGCGTGATTGGGAACTGATCGGCCAGTGAGCTGATTATCTTAATGAAATTCTTATCTAAGATGCTTTCATCAACCGCAATGATCAGTTCGTGCTCATCTTCTTGTGTGAGCGATTCTACTTTTTGGTCGAAGTACTTTTGTTGGTCGAGAATCGACTTAGCGACAGGTAATAACGCTTTACCTGTGTTGGTCAAAACGGGGATGTTTTTATCTCGGTTAAACAGCTCTTGGTCGATGGCAATTTCTAGGTTGGCGATCGACTGGCTGACTCCAGACTGAGCGCGTTTCAGTTTGCGAGCGGCGGCAGAGAAAGAGCCACTTTCACACACAGTGACGAAGACTTTTAATTGCTCAAAACTGTACATGTTATCTCTCGTTCAATACCAAAGGGGATAATAACTCCTAGGCTATCACTATTCGTGATGGCTGTTAACTTTCTCTTATTATTTCAGGTGACATAATCTCGACCAATCCAACACGTAATAGATTATTTAGAGGAATGTATGAGTACGTTAGAAAGAGTGTTCCACTCTGTGTTATTTGAAGTACTGGCCGTAACACTATCAATTATAGGCTTAGCGATATTTACTGATCATGATGTGAATGCCTTATCAGGAACCATGATAGTTGTTGCGACCATCGCGATGATTTGGAACTACTGTTTCAACCGCATTTTTGATCGCTACTTCACGGGTGAAAAATCAAAGCGTTCGCTCAAGTTACGTGTTTTTCATGTCGTGCTATTTGAGGCAGGCTTGCTGGTGGCGACGATCCCAGTTATGGCTTACTTACTTGATGTGGGGATTTGGCAGGCATTTTTAATGGATATCGGCGTGACCATTTTTATTACCATTTACGCGTTTGTGTTTAATCTGATTTATGATCATATACGAGCATTCTGGGTACGCAGAGCGGACTTAGCCGTTCAGTAATCTACCAAGTCAGTAAACACGATCTTGGCCACTAACCGTTTGTTTATTCGTTATTTTGACGGAGACATCCGGTTAGTAGGTCTAGGTAACGCGGCGTTTGTTCTGCTATCTTAAAAAAGGTGATAATTTGAGTTCGTGAAAGAACAGATTAAGAGGAAAGGATGCCAGATACCTCTCAGATAATGACAGTGGTAGATAAGAAGGAAGTCGAGCTGTTTGCGGAACTGTTCAAACATATCGATGGTGAAATCTACACCTTGTTACGCAGTGCCAAAATCCCCAATGACATTCTCACCAGCAATGACCATTACGATTACCTCCCAGAGACCACTATAAAAAATGTGGTCAAGATTATGGGGGAATCAGCGTCGAGAGAAGAGTTTTCGCTGTTTATGTGGAGCTTTTGCAAGCAAACCTATGTACCAAGGTTTGTGGCTAAGCTAAGCCAACAGGATTCATTGAAAAGTGCACTAGACCAATTTGGTGAGCAGCTGAAGCTCGTATCCAATGGTGCGAATGTCTATACCAAGCAATCCGGAGGTAAGTGGTGGTTTGTTCGTGAGAAGCCGTTTACTAACGCGCCTTGGTTTAAATTTGCTGAATTGTTCTCTGTCATTTTCATCAACGAACTACTTTCAGTATTAACGCAAGGACGTTGGAAGCCGTCTGAGGTTGGCATTCAAAGTGGCGATCTCGAATGTTTTCAATCTCTTCCACAAATGGGTACTGCTCAGTTTTATACGCATAGACCGGTCACTGCCTTTGAGATCCCTGAAGACATCATGCTTGCACCGATTGTTTTACCCAAAATTGCTCAAGTATCAGAACTCACAAAGTCTTTACCTAGCTCATTCCTGAGCGCTTTTAAGCTTGTTATTAAACCTTATCTCACGATGGGGAAACTCCCAATTAGCTTAGCTTCTGAGATTCTGAATATTCATGTCAGAACGATCCAGCGTCGGTTGGAAAGTGAAGAGGTGGTCTACAAAACCTTGATTGAAGAGATGGTTCTTGAGCAGGTTTTAGAATTGCTTAAGCAGTCAGATCTATCGATCACGCAAGTAGGTGCGAAAATGGGCTATTCCGATTCTTCCCACTTTACCCGAGCCTTCAAACGACAGATGAACATGACGCCAAGACAGTACCGAAAAGAGCACAGCTAAAACCAGTAAGTAAAAACAGGAGCCTGCACGCAGAATTATTTATTGTCACCAAATGGCCATTTATCAACCTTGAATACTGGCAATATCACTACTAAGTTATTGAATGTGGATGAGTTGTTTTTTTTAGCGAGTTTCGCGAGCAATAAAAACATCTTTGAAACCTCATGACACTCATTAGTAGTTACGGAATCGTTATGGGAAGTGGACGCCACTAACAAACGGAATCAAGGTGTAAAAATGAAAAATGCAGGCTTAAAGCTCTCTGTTGTTGCTCTTTCGTGTTCATTTGCTCTTTCTGCAAATGCAGCATCAACGCTATTTACTAACGTCGATGTGTTCAATGGTACTGAAAACAAATTGTACGAAGACCATCATGTATTAGTCGAAGACAATCTTATCAAACAAATCTCTGCGAGCCCGATAGAGGCTGGTGACGCTGTAGTGATCGACGGCGAAGGCAAAACGTTAATGCCGGGTTTAATCGAAGGCCATGGTCACTTGTTGCTGAATGGCGGTAATCTAAGTGACCACGAAAACAACCGTACGATTGAAGAACTGGCTGCTCGAGCAACAGTGAACGCGAACGCTGCGTTTCAATCAGGTTTCACCACGTGGCGTGATGCTGGTGGCTTGAATACTGGCTTACGTAAAACAATCGATTCTGGCATGTTGCCGGGCCCTCGACTCTACACATCAGGCGCATTTATTGGCCCGACGGGTTCGCATGCCGATTTCAGTAACCTAACCACGGCTAACCAACACTTCTTTGGTTCATCAACCAGTATGGCTCGAAATAGCGTGAGCTTTAATGCCGATGGTATTACAGAAATCAAAGCCGCTGCTCGTCAAAACTTCAAGCAAGGCAATACGCAAATTAAGATCATGTCTTCGGGTGGTGTGGCTTCAACATTTGACCCTTGGCAGCTGAATGCGATGTCTGCGGAAGAAATTGAAGCTGCCGTGGAAATTGCTGATGCGTATGGCTCTTACGTGATGTCGCACGCTTACAGCAAAAAAGCGATCATGCGTAACTTGGATGCGGGTGTTAAAACGATCGAGCACGGTTTCATGTTCGATGGCGATATTGCCGACAAGATGGAAGATAAAGACGCCTACATCACAACTAACATGACCGCGTTTTCACCTTACCTGACACAGATCGAAGCGATTAACTCGAACCCAGCCTCTAAGCGTAAAGCGGAGTCGGCAACCAAAGCATTCAAAGACTACATCTCGAATGTAAACAAGTACCAACCGAAATGGGGTTTCCACACAGACTGTGTCGGTGACGTGGTTTCTTGTATCAAACAAACCGACCACACGATCTTCCTTGCAGGTAAAGAGTTAGGCAACTTCTTCACTTTGAAAGGGATGACATCGGTAAACGGTGAGATCGTTAAGTTATCTGGCGTGATGGACCCATACCCAGAGGGTAAGTTAGGCGTGATTGAAGCGGGCGCATACGCCGATATCATTATTGTTGAAGGCAACCCACTTGAAGACTTGTCAGTGATTGGGGCAAACGAAAAATGGTTTGATGCAGAGCCGCGCAGCCCTGAAATCGATACCATCAAAGTCATCATGAAAGACGGCAAAGTCTACAAAAACACGCTGTAACTCAGTTCGACAACTCAGTTAAAAATTAAGCTTTAATGGGTGACCTATTTGGGTAGGTCACCCCTCTTCAAGGTGTTCTATATGCAAAAAATGCTATCTCTTATCCTGTCGGTGGCATCACTTACGGCCGTTGCTTTACCTACTTTTGCTGAAACAGCGATGAATCTTGAGTGGCAAGATCTGAACTCAGAGTCTCACGAAATGAAAGTAGAAATGCCGGATCTAACCGATCAACAAATGCGTCTATTACAAGGTGTGATAGCAATGAGTGCATCAGAGGAAGAGCAAGCTCAACAACAGGCTTTATTATTTAAACAAACGCTAAAAGAGCAAGGCGTGGACGCAGACGAAATGATCGCACTGCGTGATGAATACATGCAAACCATGAAAGCAAACGCCGAAGCTATTACGACAGAGTTTGATGGCAAGAAAGTACGAGTTCCCGGTTTCATCGTTCCACTGGAATTCTCAGAGGGAATGACAGCAACAGAGTTTCTGTTAGTGCCTGTGGCGGGTGCGTGCATCCACATGCCACCGCCTCCTGCAAACCAGATTGTGCGCGTGTCTTTTCCTGAAGGCTTTCAGGTACAGAACGTTCAGTATCCAGTGTGGGTAGAAGGTGACTTTAGCTCCAACAAAGTGACTGAAGAGGTCTTCCTGGTCGATGGTAAAAGTAACCTCACCATGGGTTATGAAATGAAAGCTTCGATGATCGAAGACTATTATGAAAAAGAAAATTAATGGTTGTCATCAAATGACAATTTTCAATGTGAGTAATAACTAAAATAAAACTAACTTAAAAAGCACTGGTGACATGATGAACTCAAGATTTTCTAAAGTAAGTATCGCAATTGTGATGGCGGCTAGCCCAATGAGCGGCGTTGTTTACGGCGCTAACTTTGAAGGCCCAGATTCTGTTGAAAATACAATTGCAGAGCAGAAAGCACAAAAGAAATCTTGGAGGGAGTCATTAGCTGAGGATGGTTTTACATTTGGTGCAGATTACTTTGCTTTGGGGCTGACCTCAGGAGATGGGGTTGGCGGCGATAGCGTTGATGCATCGTCGGGTGTGGCTCGATTATACGGTTCATGGCATCTATACGGAAAGGACACACAGAACTCAGGTAGCTTAGTTTGGAAGGTGGAACATAGACATGCCTATGGTGATACTGCGCCAAAAGACTATTCATTCGGCCCACTTGGCTATGTCGGTTCAATTGGCCCTGCATACAGTGACCAAGGGTTTCGTGTTACGGACTTAAATTGGAAGCAAAAAATTAACGATGGCAAAGGCACTATTGTTGTCGGTTGGCAGGATGTAACTAACTATGCGGATGTTTACGCTCTAGCAAGCCCATGGTCTGGCTTTACTAATTTGGCATTCTCGACAGGCTCTGGTGCGATGGGCTTACCTGATGATGGTGTACTTGCGCTTTCTGCTGGTCATATGTTGGGTGAGAATTTTTATGTGGTCGGTGGTATCGCGGACGCAAAGGGTAAATCAGATGACATTTTTGATGGCTTTGATACCGCTTTTGGCAGCGATGCCTCTTACTTCACCACACTGGAGTTAGGCTGGACGGCTTCGCAAGAGCAGATCTACACCGATAACTTCCATGTGACTTTCTGGGACTTTGGTGACGATACTCGTCATAGTAATAGCCTTGCTGCGGAAGGTGGCTCGGGCGTTAACTTCTCATGGAGCCAGTTCATGACTGATCAAGTGATGCCGTTTGTGCGAGGTGGTTTCTCTGAAGGGGATGTTGCCCTTTACGATAAGTCGATTTCTGTTGGTATGGGGTACTTTGGATTAGGAAAGCCGACCAACAACCTTGGTGTAGCGCTAAACTGGGCGGAAGTGAATGGTGATTCTTTTGCAGCTGATGCGAAAGCTATAAGCGGTAGTACAGAGCAGTGGACAGCAGAGATCTACTACAACATGCAGTTTGGTGACCATTTCCAAGTAACGCCTGACATCCAGTACATAAAGGATCCTGCATTCTCCAATGAAAGCAGCGCTTGGGTATTCGGTGTTAGAGCGAGAGTCTTTATCTAACAGCTCTGCTTGTTAATCGCTGAAACGTAAAGAATAGATGTAAAAAGTGAGCCTTGATAGGCTCACTTTTTTGTCTTAGATGTGAAAGAAAAGCGGCTATGCTTTTTCGGCTTTGGGCGTGTCATCGAGTGCGAAGTAGATCTTTGAAACGATAATCTCTGCGACCAAAATAGTGAATACCACAGCGAAGAACGCCACCACACCATTCCATGGGCCACTGAAATCGACTTTGTCGCCAAATAGGATGTTGATCGCTTCTAGCATCACGAACTTTGAACCGACCAGAATGACATAGCTAGACAAGCCTCTGTAGATCTTAGGCGCAGTACCCGGTTTCGACTTAAAGTAATCCGCCAGTTTATGCTCTAAGCCAATAGACAGTTTGAGCAACAGCTGAAGCAAAATCGCGGCAGCAAACGAGATGGTGAATGACTCGATATTGACGAAGTCCCAGTATTCATCAAAAAAATTAAGAACGGTTAAATCGACGAGTACCGCAAGGGTGTATCCGACAAAGAGTCGTTGGGGAGTATTAAATCCATATACTTTTTCAATATTGCTCATCTACTTCTTCCTGAGTAAAGGGTTATAAAAAACTTAGGAGATAAATACAGAATATTCAAACGCTTACTGCTCAGGATGCGAAACAGCTCTTAAAGTGTGCGTGGCGCATTATGGTAAGTATCCCGAGTGGGAATGATTCAATATGAGTTCTCGGATGAGTTCTCGGAGAGTTCTCGACATGAGCCTACGATTTAAACAGAGGTAGATATGATTATTCACTTTAGAATCCAAGACGTAGAAGAGCTTTGGGGATCAATAGATTTGGCAACACTCTTACAATTAGAACTGAGAGGGGTATCAACCACACAATTAACTATCTGATTGAAATGGCGAAATTACCAATTACACTTGAAGCATAAGTTTGAATGGAGTCAACTTAATGCTTTCACCCCAGTCGCTATATCCCCCTTCTATTGCTTTACTCTTAACAGGCCTTATTTCTTGTTCCGCCTATGCATCCAACGAAGCGATTCAACATCGGCTAGAGAAGATCTTCGCCGTTTCTATTGCGCTTACTGACAGCGATGCCGTTTCAATTGGTTTTGTCGATTTTGACCCGAACTCGTTCATTAATCTAAACGACAGTGGTTTTGGTTCTGATAAAACTATCGACACCCGGAGCCAAGTTAGCGTTGGTTCTATTCCTTATTCTTCCGTGGTTAAAACCGATGATCCTGACTTAGATTTGATTTGGTCGGTACGAGGGTCTTATGCGCTCTCGGAGCAAGATATTGAGATTTCATCTGATGTTACATCGGACCGCAGAGTTAACCCCAATAAAGACTCAGTATTGGGCCTGTATGGCTTTTTCGGCGCTCAAAGCCATTTAAATCAACATTGGTCTATCGCGTATGGTTTGGGCACTCATTTACTCTACTACCGCAATAAATACGAATATAAAAACAGCTACTCTCAAGCCTTTCAATCTCAGCTCGATGGATACGCGTTGAATACTTCTGCATGGGCATTGATTGGCGAGCCGTCGGTCAAACTCAAATACCTACAGAAACAAGAATGGGGAAGTTGGAATGTTTCATCAAGAGCGCGTTATTTCTATGGAACGGGATGGGGCGAAGCCAATGATGGCGATATCGGCAACCCTGAAGGTTTACGCTTTATCAATGAAATTGAATTCAGACAAAATGTGGCATTGGATGCTTGGTCTTTAAAGAACCCTCAAATTCACTACAACTTTCGAAGAATCGATGTAGCAGGGGATCTCACTGATCCGCTTGATACGCACTATTACTATGAATTTGGCGCAGGGTTAGTCTTTGATGTGCCTTACGACTCTTACTTCTTTGATAACTTTGGTGTTGGGATCAACTTTAACTACGGCAGTTCATTGAGTGGAGGTAGCTTGCTATTTTTGCTCAATAACTAGCATAAGTCGTTGAGTGCGCGGCTCAGCATCTAATTTGAATTTGTATGTGTCGTAAAATGGTAAATCTTGTTGGTAAAACTTAGTCATCATAGCGCTCTGTCCATCACCCGAGCACATTATGAACAAGTTAAGTTTTGATCGCAGAGCACCGTTTTACGTTGTCTCTGTGCTTGTCTTAAATACGTTAGTTAGCTTGTGGTTGCTGAGCATCGCTTCCACTGCAGCCATGGTTTTTTCCGTGTGCGCGCTATTTCTCTTATGCACATTGAGCACAGCCCGCTTGTATCGACACGAAGTTAATCAAAGCCAGAACAGTCTGTCTGAGGCGATCATTGATGGCGTGGCTGGCTTTATTGTCCTCGATAGTCAATTGAGAATAATTCAGGTTAATCAGCAGTTTTCTCGAGTCTCTGGTTATGCGTTTGACCAGGTTGAAGCTCGCCCCATCTCTGACCTCTGTTTTATGAATAACAGCGGTCTGGTATCGACCATCGCTACTTCCCTTAAACAAAACCAAAGGTGGAAAGGGGAGTTGAGCGGTGTTAGCCGCCTTGGCGAGCATTTCACGGTTAACGTGGTGGTTGAAAAACTCTCGGAACTATTACCACATAACGAAAAGTACGTGGTCACGTTTACCGATATCAGCAAACGAAAGGTTTTAGAGCGTCGCTTAAGAGTGCTGGTGGAAACCGATTCACTAACTGGTTGTTGGAACCGACGCCGTTTCGATAGAGATTTGAACCACTATGCAAATCTCGCGGAGCGTTACGGCTATACACATTCTTGTTTGGCATTGATCGATTTAGATCATTTTAAAGCCATTAATGATAATCATGGTCATGACCAAGGTGACGCGGCACTTAAAGAGGTTGCAGAACTACTGAGAAACAACAGCCGTGAGACTGACATTGTGGCACGAGTGGGTGGTGAAGAGTTTGCCATCCTAATGCCAGAGACCAATCTGGCCGATGCGTTTGAAGCCATGTACCGATTGAAAGAAGTGATTACCAAAGGAACGACCTTGAACCTAACTGTGAGCAGTGGGGTGTCTGAAATACAGGCTCAAGCTGAAGCGACTTATCGCAGTGCAGATAGGGCGCTTTACCGTGCCAAAGGTAATGGCCGAAACCGAGTATGTAGTTCTAGCTTAGGCTACCCGACACCTATCGTTTTAGGGTAGCTGAATATGGTGTTACCACCATTCTCTTCCCTTTCTGGAGCAACTATCTTCAGGTGGGGAAGGGATTCTGGTAGGAAGGTTTCTAGCCAGAGATTGAGCGTTGATAAATTTTTGGCGTCAGCCCTGAAACGCGCTTAAAAGCACGTGAGAAATGCGAAATGTTGGTGTAACCCAATTGGCTAGAGATGTAGGTAAGGGTGTGGCCCTCTTCCATCAGCTCACAGGCTACGGAAAACATCAGGTTCTCTTTAATTTTTCGATAGGTCGTGTTTTCGTTTTTAAGCTTACGTTGAAAGGTTCTCACTGAGAAATTAAGCAGCTCTGCCGCCTCTTCAAGAGAGAGATCTTGTTCTTTCATGTACGGCTTTAGAAGCTCATAAACGCTATCGGTAAAGCTGGTATGCCACTCAATAAGTGTCGGTTTAGCACTGAGTTCTTTAGAGGTTAGGCGAATTGGGAGTTGTAATATTTCTTCAGGAATAAGTACAGCCGTCGACGATTGATCAACAAACAGTTGGCAGCTACTTGGCACCAGTGTTTTGACGACATCGATGTCATGTCCTTGCAGACGCACCTTATTAGGTAACCATGGCGATTGGGATAAAATAGTTATTAATTCAATGATATACGTAATAGCAAAAGCTTCTCCCCATTGAAACATAGGGGAATTGTCTTCCGGGGCAGTACGGCAAAACCAGCTCTGACCGTGTTCTTGAATAAACTCGACTTTGCTGCCTGGGGAGTCGTAGGCAAAGATTGAATTGATCTGTTTTAGTGCATCACCAATGGTTTCGAATTCGGTAAATTGATGCAAGACATTTGGGATGATTCGACGTCGAAATGCGAGTCCAAGAATATCGGTGAACCGAGATACGCCGAGTTGTGCCGATGTAAGATAAATCAAACGCTTAATGGATTCCGATGGCACAAAATCACTTTCTGATTCGATAAGGTCGGGTGGTAAACCGGAATCTTTCAGCAACAGATGTAAATCAAGACCATAGTCAGAAAAAACCTGAACCAGAATTTTAGCGTAGTTCGTTTGAATTACCGGGACTTGGTAGTGACTAGAGGTCATTGGAATACAATCCTGTATATATTGTTGCATTATTAGACGTGCATATCATTTGCAACGTTTTGTTTACTAAATCTAACCCTATTTACTTGAGTTTTCCATCGCTGGGTTTATTTTTAAAGTATTAATTTTGTTGATGTTAGTTATCTAGAAGGGAGTCCCATGTCAGAAGTCAAAGGGAATAAGCAAGAAGCCAATGAAGAAGTTGGCCAGCAAGAAAATGGAAAAGACAAAGTAAGAAAGGTCACAAACTACCTATTGTTGTTTGTTGCATTCATGTTGATCTTCAGTGTCATTTCAGACCGAATCATCCCTATTACTGATAATGCTCGTGTAAAAGGTTATATCGTTCCAATCAAGCCAGAGGTGTCGGGTAAAGTACTCGATATACTGGTTCAACCTAACCAACTGGTTAATCAAGGCGACAAGTTAGCCATTTTAGATGAGTCTGATTACAAAATTGCAGTACAACAAGCCGAGCAAAATTTAGAGATTGCAGGCCAAAATGTCGGTGCTCAAACCGCGAGCATTGCTTCAGCTCAAGCGAAACTCACTTCAGCGATTGTTGAAAGACAAAACACCAAACTGCAAGCCAAGCGTGTTTTAGAGATGGCAGACAAAGGTGTGGTTTCTAAATCAGATGCAGATAAAGCGCGAGCATCATTAGCGACCTCTCGAGCAGCGGTTGTGAATGCAGAGGCTGATCTTGAAGGTGCGAAGCAACAAATGGGCAAAGAAGGCCAAGAAAATAGCCAAGTGAAAGCGGCGTTGCTGGCACTTGAACAAGCTCAATTGAACCTAGAGCGCACCGTGATTACCGCGCCGACACAAGGTGGTGTTTCTAACTTTAGCCTGTCTGAAGGGTTTTATGCATCGGCAGGGCAAGCAATCATGACCTTTGTTTCAACCGAAGATATTTGGATTGAAGCTTATTATCGAGAGAACAGCCTAGGTAATGTAACGGTCGGTGATGAAGTTGAAGTGGCGTTAGATTTCGCACCGGGCAAAGTGGTTAAAGGGCGCGTAAGTAGTATCGATTGGGGTGTTGATTGGGGGCAAAATGACCAAGCAGGTAAGCTTGCTCAAGCTAGCCAACAAACGGGTTGGTTGCGCCAAACACAGATGCTTCCTATCACCATTGAATTTGATAATGAAGAAGTGACAGGCATGCTCCGAGTGGGTGGCCAAGCGGATGTGATTGTTTATAGCGGTGACAACTTTGTGTTCAACGCGATAGGCAAAGTATGGATTCGTCTGATTAGCGTATTGTCTTATGTCCGATAAGCCGATTCCTGACCAACAAACACAGCAACGGATCCTGCGATTTACGGTCGGGGTCACGTTGGCTGTTTTCTTGGCGGCGTGGATAAACTGGCCGCTTGCGTTTGTGGCGCCAGTGTTCACAGCTAAGTTCTTAATTGATAAACCAAATCTCCATAAAGAAACGGTCTACGAATTGCTCTTGGCCGTTGTGGTGACAATGGGGTTAGGTTTATTACTGTCGCGAGGAATTACCCATTATCCAATCCCATTGCTGATTTTAGTGGGGTTAATGATGCTGTGGGGTTACTACTTGTTTGTCGACCCAAAATGGAACCTGTTTGCCACCATACTGTTGATTGCGGTTTTGATGTTGCCATTCATGGCGATTGATAACCCCGGCGTGTCAGTAATGCTGGCCTCTGGCTTAGCGACCTCTGGTGTGGTTTCAGTCATGCTTTTTGCGTTAGTGCATGTATTTTTCCCTGAGCCAAAATCGGCGTTCTCAGGCTTCGCTGCTGCGCCACTCGAAAAGAAACAGCGTTGGTATGCGGCCTTTAGGGCGATGATTATCTCCTATCCTGTGGTGTGTTTTTTCTTTATTTTTCAAATATCTGAAGCTTTACTGACAATGATGTTCATTGCGTTGTTATCGTTGATGATTACGTCAGAGAAGTCGATAAAGTTGAGCGCTTTTTTGGTGATAAGTAACGGTATCGGGGGATTGCTGGCGATTGCTGCTTTTTCAATTCTTTCTATAGTACCCAACATTGTCTTCTATTCTTTGTTTATAGGACTTATTGCCATTCTTATGGCTACCAAGATCTACACGGTTCCCGAAAAAGCACCTATTTTCGCCACTGCATTTAGTACGTTGCTCGTACTGGTTGGTAGCACGTTGATGAGCTCCGGTGACATCGATAGCAACACTCTTATACGCATATTCCAATTAGTGTTAATTGGCATATATATGATTTTGGCTTCTCTATTCCTAGAAACACGGAATTGGAAGTTTCTACAAAATCAGCCTTAATTTTGTCTAACAAGGACGTCTCATGAAGTTAACCGATGATTTTTCAAAACAGGCGATAGACGCTGCCATCAAGATCGCAGCGATTGCCATGCTCGTGTATTGGTGTTTTTCGATTTTGCGCCCATTCATTCTTCTGGTGATATGGGGTGCGATCATTGCGACTGCGTTGTATCCAGTGGCGGTCGCAATTTCAAATAAAACCGGGATGTCGAAAGGTAAAGCCAGTGCATTGCTGAGCTTTATTGGTGTGATTCTTCTATTTATTCCTTTGGCGGCGCTTTCTTCTGGTATCTACACCAGCGCGACTGACCTGATGACAGGGCTTCAAGATGGCACATTGTCATTGCCTAAACCGAAAGAGTCCTTACAAGATATTCCATTCATAGGTGAGAAGGTTTATTCAACCTTGGTTGCCGCCTCCAACAATATTGAAGGCACTTTCATAAAGTATGCGGATGAACTTAAACAGTTTGCGACGAAAGCGGCTTCTGTTCTTGGCTCGTTAGGTGGCGGCTTTATTCAGTTCATCATCTCTACCATCATTGCGGGTGCATTCATGAGTAATGCCGATAAATGCAAAACCGGCGTGACTCACTTAGTGGCGCGTTTAACGGGCGGTAAAGGTGAAGAGTTGGTAGAGCTCTCTAAATCGACCGTGCGAAGCGTTGTGCAAGGTGTGATTGGTGTGGCTGTGATTCAATCCATGATGTCGGCAATCGGTTTGGTGATTGCAGGCGTTCCAGCAGCTGCGTTTTGGGCGCTAGCTGTGCTGCTCATTGCGATAATCCAACTTCCACCGATTCTCGCTCTATTACCGGCGATTATCTACATGTTCAGCGTTGAATCGACACTGGCGGCGAGCTTGTTCTTAGTGTGGTGTATTTTGGTGAGCGGCAGTGACGCTATCTTAAAGCCAGTATTGCTGAGCCGTGGCTCTCACATTCCAATGTTGGTAATTCTATTGGGTGCACTGGGCGGAATGGCGATGTCAGGCATCGTCGGTCTGTTTGTCGGTGCTGTGATACTGAGTTTAAGCTATGAGCTGATGATGGCGTGGCTTGGACTTGAAGAGAAAAACCAACAAGAAACTGAGAAAAAACCTGCAGAGGTCGAGGGAAAATAGATGAAGCCAGTCTCTAAAGACGACAACTTCTACTTCTTATTCTATGCACTGTTGGTGTTGTTTCTTGGTTGCGCGGTGATGCAGCAGTTTTATCCGCAAGGCCAGAAAACAATCCTATTTCTTATCATTATTACGTTGGCGAGTTCAATTGCCGGTATTCATAAAGAGCGAGCCTTGTATCGCTCTTGGTATGGGCTTTTATTGATTACGGCGCTCGTGTCTGGCGTGTTTTCATTTTTGGAAGGCTATAACCTGTCGATAGTGACGCTATCGGCGTTGGCTGTGTTCTTGTTTTCACACATTTACTCGGCGTTGAAGCAGGTGATGAAAGCCAAAACGGTGACACCCAATCACATCATCGGCTCCATCTGTATTTACTTGTTGCTAGGGTTTGCTTGGTCGACCATCTACTTGTTAATTTTAGAGATATTTCCTAATGCCTTTAACGGGTTAGAAGAGCAAGTCTGGCTGACGAACTTGTTTAATGCGATGTACTTTAGCTTTATCACCTTGACTACGGTTGGTTACGGCGACATATCACCAGCTCTGCCTATTGCTCAATTCTTTGTGTTTATGGAATCCATTATCGGCAGCTTTTACTTAGCTATCATGGTGGCGAGTTTGGTGAGCATTCGACTTGCACAGTCTCAGTCCCAATAGAGCATTTACAAATAATAGAGCACATACAAACAAGCCCGGCAATCGCCGGGCTTGTTCTATTTTATGAGCTCAAAAGTCTCTTTAAGTTTGAACTCTGTGTGGGCGATGAACCTTAAGCTTCAGTGCCTTGAATCTTCTCTAATTCAGCGATAGTTGTTTGCGATACAAGCTGACCATCCATGTAATAGGTAACGTTTTGACCGTCTTTGATGCCCGTTAGAGTCGCTGTTTCACCAGATGTATAGACGATGTCCATTTGAATCGTGTTTTCGTCGATCTTAATCATCTCACCCGTTTCAATGGTGCGATTGTTAGAAATTGGGCCGACAGGGGCTTCTTTCAGGCTTGGGTCCAGCTCATCGTTCACTTTGAAGTGCGTGTCTGTTTTTGTATCAAATACGTGTGGTGAACCGCTGATAGGGTTTTTACCTGTCCAGAATTCAAGTGAGTTGAATACCACATAGTCTGCTGCGGTAGTAATACCGTATACAGGCGCTAATAAGAAGTTTACACCTGCACGGGCATAGCGGTTATCGACAACTTCAACGTTAAATTTCATCACTTTCCCTGTTACGGCGTTGCTGCCGATACAACCAGTTAGCGCAGAAGCCAAAACCGTTAGTCCTACAATTTTAAGTGCAATCTTTTTCATTTTAGTACCTGTATAAGTTAGAAGTCTGTTTCGTTGGAACAGGTGTAGTATGGTTTTTATTCGATGGTCAGTTTTACCATTTAGCGCCACTGACAATATAAAATGTCCTCGGGTTTTTGCCATAAAGCTAGGTATAAAACTGGGCACAAAAAAAGCGCGACCTAATAGGGCGCGCTTTTGGGTATTTGGATAAGTCGTAATGAAAACAACGACTCCAATATAGAATTACTTCATCACATAAGAATAGGCCGATACGACAAGCCAACGGAAAAATCGAAATAAAAGGGTCGAGGCTCTAAAGGCAAACTTAGCGACTGATACCATTGCTTCTGCACCAATACTCACGCACTTATGCAAATCGGATTCTTTGTATTCTGAATAGGTCATGTGTTTTCTCACTTCTGGCTGTTATCTTTCATATGTAAGTAATGACTCCTGTCTGGCGATATACCCTGAGCACGTAATGTACGAACTTTCGCAGAGAGAGATTTACCATTTCATGCCATATGGATTAATAACTAGCCAAAAGAGAAAGGGCTGAGAGAATTTAACGGCATAGCGAGGTGTAACTGATCAAGTTACCGAAAAAACGAGGGTAATAATGGTATGATCGCGGGCTCAGCACCATAAGTGATAAAGAATAGGAAACAGAATGACTCACCTTACCGAACAGCAAGAAGCTGCAATGGCGACGTTTAAAGAAAACTTACACCTTCCAAATGGTGGTTTTCATAAACTGATTATCGAGCTAAGTAAGGAGTATCAGCTGCCTTTCCAAAAGGTGCGTGCGGTTTTAAAGAAAGCTCAAAAAGATGTTGAACGACAAATACGAGAAGATTTTACCAGCGTTGATGACACAGTACTGAGCCAAGCGAACTGGATAAATATCATTAAGTCGAAACTTGTTGAGTTAGCGGAAGAAAACCAAACGGTTATGGATAAGCTGCAACAAAACCTGAAGTATCAAAAAGTGTTGTCGGCAACCGAGGGTTCAATCGCAAGTGAAGACGAACGTGACGAGTTGATTGAAGAGTTGATTCAAGCTTATGAGAAAGAGGTATTCAAACCTTTACTGGCGATGCTGCATACAACAAAGCTGTATTGGAAGTTAATGCTGGTGGATGAGACATGTAAGATGAATGAAGAGAATCGTGAGAAATTCAGTGATTACCCTCAACACATGCAAGCTGCAGAACACTTATATACTCTTGATCAGAAGTTAAGGTCGATGCCGTTAACTTATTAGTCCATGAATGCACTGATAATGACTCAATGGTGATTTAGAGTTTGATATAAGTTGGTTTCAATAGAAGTACGATAACCTAGCTAGCGTTAGCCGCGTGTGAAATGCAAAAAGGGCTAGGTTTCAGATCTGTTTTACTTCTACTCTATTTTGTTCTGCTAGAGCGAATTGAGGGTGACATCTTTTACATCTTTGGGACTAGATGGTGTTTCTTTTGTAGCCTTTGGGAAATGCTATAGGAGTGTGAAATGTCCTAGGGTGTTTCCGTTGCCTGAAACGATAGTTCCGATGCTTTCTCGTTCATTAAATTCAAAGTCGATGAGATAGCTGTGATGTTGTAGCTTGGGCAATATGTGGCGGTGGAGTATATCGCTATTGAGCTGTCGAATCTCGGTGACCCATGAAATCTCTTCTTTGTGTAAATCTATTTTAATCTTGAGCATTTATTACCTTTTAGTTTATTGACTGTTTTTTCGCGTGATAGTTGGTACCAATGGGTTTGTCGTGTTGTTCTGCGTGACATAACTGTGCCTTGTGTTTATTACATTTGTATTTAAGTGCTCGATCTATTCTGACTTCGCTGACAAAAGAGCAAATGACGATAGATCGGTAGTAGGATCGAATTTAAAAGCTATTGAATGACTATCTGGGTGAAAGCTGACGCAGAGATGGTGTAACGAGGGAATCGAGAACTGTCTATGTGGAACTTGGACTTACTTTAGCATTAACAGCTCTATAGATTAGAGCCAGGTGGCGAACTATACGCCTAGTTTTCAAAATTACAACCCTATTTTCAATTAAATTCAAAAATATTTTTGGGTGATTTACCATCGGTTACTGAAGGTTAAATGAGCGAAGGTCAGGGATTTGATCATGATATCTGACTGAGTCTTGGCTTTTCAGCTGTTCGTATTCGTTGTCATTAGTGGGTTTAATTGATCAGCTAATTTGGTGATGATTAAGTCTCTGTTGTATATGATCTTTACATTGTAAATTACAATCCATGATTTTGGGGTTCAGCGTTGTAATTACAGGGTTTTTGGGTGCTTTCCCCATCTGTTTTTTTCTTCAGGTTGATGAGTATTTTCCTCTTCGCGTCTTTTTGATATTTCTGATTCCTAATACCTCTCCTGACTACGCAAAATATGAATACTCACTTTTACGTTTCTGAATAATAAAGTTGTTGTATCGCCAATTTAGTGCAAATATAATTGATAATAGTTCTCACTTGCGTTACAAGTTTGTTGTCAATCCAATGACAGACTTTAAATTATCGTTATTTAGCAGTTGTGTACGCCCCATGCTCGTCTATGAGTAATGTGACTTTCATTGTCATGAGTGGTGGTTTGTATCAATGGCAAAGGAAGAAACATGAAGAAAACAATCAATTCAGTTCGCCAGTTATTGAGCGGGCTTGCCATCGTTCTAGCATCATCATTCATGATGACCGCGCATGCGGAAACCGTCACCATTGAGCATGTGAAAGGCACAGCGCAGTTTACTGAAGTACCACAGCGAGTGGTGGTTCTAGGCCACGGTAGCTTAGACGTGCTCGATAAAATTGGTGTACAGCCAGTTGGCGCGCCTCATAGCTTGCTGCCTGATTACCTAGCTTCGTACAAAGATACGACGGCAAATACAGGCTCTTTAAGCGAACCTGATTTTGAAGCTATCTACATGTTGAAGCCTGACATCATCATCGCGGAAAACCGCATGCTTAAGGTTTACGACAAACTGGCACAAATTGCTCCTACTGTCATGTTTTCTATTGAAGGCGACAAGTACTGGGCTGATGCTCAGCAAAACTGGCGTGTGCTAGGCGACATCTTTGGTAAGCAAGCTGAAGTCGAAGCGATCATTAAAGAGACTCAAGCTTCTATCACAGCGGTAAACGACAAAGTAGCGTCTGACGAAACTTCAGCAATGATGCTAATGAACAACGGCAACAACATTGCGATGTTCAACAAAGGCAGCCGTTTCTCTATCATCTTTGATGACTTTGGTTTCGTGGAATCAAAGAGTGCAACCGTGGCTCCGATTAAAGGAACACACGGCAACCTAATCTCTTTTGAATACATAGCTGATGCAAAACCTGAAGTGCTTTACGTGCTTGACCGCGAAAAAGCGATTGGTAAATCAGAAGGACGCGCACAACAACTGTTTGATAACCCACTGGTTGCGGCAACACCTGCAGCGCAGCACGGCAATATCGTTTACCTTGATTCAAGTGCTTGGTATTTGGCTGGTGGCGGTGTGACAGCGATTCATAGAATGCTTAGTGACATTGAACGTACGATTCAATAGTTACTAACCATCAGATTTTCGGGCTTATAAGAGTGTTCTTATAAGCCCTTTTTCACTTTTTTATACGGGCTACCCGAGACCTATCTTTAGTATTATTCCTATGTTGAAACCCATTGCAGCTGCTGTATTTCTTGTTGTGTTATGCGTTGCGTCATTGATGATTGGAGTCGCTGAAATCAGTTTTAGTGACTTCTTCAATGGCAACCAACACGCCAATTCTATTTATATTGTTAGTCGGATTCCTCGACTACTCGCGATCGTGCTTGCCGGAGCGGGATTGAGTGTTTCTGGCTTGATCATGCAGCAAATCGTACAGAACAAGTTTGCCGCGCCTTCGACGATGGGCACCATTGACTGTGCGATGTTGGGTTACATTGTCGGCATTCTAGTGCTAGGCAATGCTGCGCAATGGAGCTACTTAGGCTTTATCTTCGCGTTTGCAGTGTTTGGCACCATGCTATTGGTTCGCTTCCTACAACACCTCAAGTTTAAGAACGCGGTATTGGTGCCTTTGATTGGCATTATGTATGGCAACGTTGTTTCGTCTCTAACAACCTTTATTGCTTATAAGTACGACTTAGTACAAACCATGTCGGCATGGACTATGGCGAACTTTGCGAGCGTGTTGCAGGGCAGCTATGAAATCCTTTATCTCGCGGTGCCTGCTTGTGTATTGGCTTACTATTTCGCGAGCCAGTTCAGTGCGGCGAGCATCGGTGAGAGCTTCGCGAAAAACATCGGTTTGAATTATCAGAAGATCGTCTTCATTGGTGTTGCGTTAGTGGCTATCAGTGCCTCCTCTGTGGTGATGATCGTTGGTGTTATCCCATTCCTTGGCCTTATCGTGCCGAATATCGTGTCTCTGATGATGGGCGATAACATGAAGAAGATTCTGCCTTGGACTGCCTACTGGGGGGTGATCTTGGTGTTGGCTTGTGACCTGCTAGCTCGAATCGTCATCTTCCCTTATGAGATTCCAATCTCGATGGTAATCAGCATCTTTGGTGGCATGATTTTTATTTACCTAATCATGAGAGACAAGTCGAATGCGTGATTCAGTAAAAATTGCGATTCTGGCTATCGCGTCTTTGGGTATGACAGCGCTATTCATCGGGCAGGGGCTGACGTGGGATAACTACGAGTTCTTCTTGTCTCTGCGCCTACCAAAATTGCTGTCGATTGTGTTGGCGGCGGTAGCGATCTCGGCGTCGTCATTGGTTTTCCAAACCATTACTAATAACCGAATTCTAACCCCATCCATCTTGGGCTTTGACAGCTTGTATATGCTGGTACAAACGGTACTTCTGTTTGTGTTTGGCAGTGCTAGCTTCTGGGTGATTGACTCGATCGCAAACTTTTCGATGTCTGTGACTGTGATGATCTTGTTCTCGTTTGCTCTGTTCCATTTCTACTTTAAGAGCAAGCGAAACAACGTATTCACACTGCTGTTGATAGGCATCGTATGTGGCAGCGTATTCTCGAGTTTGTCTAACTTCTTGGCGATGTTGATTGACCCGAACGAGTTCGCGGTGCTGCAGAATGTGATGTTCGCAAGTTTCAATAACGTGAAAGGCGAGTTGGTTTACCTCAGCCTTATTCCTTTGGGTTTGAGCTTGCTTGGCCTTTGGTTGTTAGCGCCTAAGCTTGATGTACTTTGGCTTGGTGTTGATAACGCGACAAGCCTGGGTGTGAACACCAAGCGATTGACTCAGATTACCTTGGTGATTGTGTCAGTGATGGTCGCGGTGTCTACGGCTCTGGTTGGCCCTGTGCTGTTCTTTGGCTTGATCACCGTAAGCTTAGCTCGCCAGATATTCCGATCTTATCAGCATCGTGTGCTTATCATCGCAAGCAGCTTACTAGCGATCGTGCTATTGGTTTCTGGCCAATGGTTTATCGAAAAAGTGATGGCGTTTGAAACCACTGTGAGTGTGATTATTAACTTGGTCGGCGGTTTGTATTTTATGTTCTTGTTGTTACGCACCAGAATTCAGTAAAGGTAGTAAGTAGTGATTAAATTAACAGGTTTAAGTAAGAAGTATGGCAAGTCACTCGTGGTTGATGATGCCAGTGCTATGTTCCCGAAAGGCGAAGTGACTTCTATCATTGGCCCAAATGGTGCGGGTAAAAGTACACTGCTTTCAATGGCGAGCCGCTTAACAGACAGCGACGCGGGTGAAGTGGTCATTGGCGATAAGTTACTGGCTGAGTGGGATACCAAAGAGCTAGCGAAGCACCTTGCCGTGTTAAGACAATCAAATAACATCAACATGCGATTTACGATTCGTGAATTGGTCTGTTTTGGTCGTTTCCCACACTCTCAAGGTCGCTTGAAAGACGAAGATCATAAGATCGTCGATACAGCACTAGAACACCTTGGCATTACTGACATCCAAAACAAATACCTTGATGAGTTGAGTGGCGGTCAGCGTCAAATGGCGTTTATCGCGATGGTTGTGGCGCAAGATACGGATTATGTGTTCTTAGATGAGCCACTGAACAATCTTGATATTAAACACTCGGTCGAAATTATGCAGACGTTGCGTCGTTTAGCGCATGAGTTCAATAAAGCGGTCGTTATCGTGATTCATGACATCAACTTCGCTTCTTGTTACTCAGATAACATTGTCGCGATGAAGAGGGGCCAAGTGGTTAAGTCGGGCAAGGTCTCTGAAGTGGTTGAAAAATCAGTGATGGAGTCTATCTACGAGATCCCATTTGAGATTCGTGAGTTCGATGGTGTTCGAATCTGTATGTATTATTCTGGTCGTTAGATTACTGAATAACTCGGTTGTTTTGCTTTCTAGCCGTTGAACGAAAAGAGCTCCCATATGAGGAGCTCTTTTTGTTTTCGGATAGTATCGGTGTTGTTAGTGAAATGTTGCAATGCAAAGGTAATTCCCCTTGTATAATAATAACTTAACTGACGTAATATTGACTGGTCGTACTTCTAATAACGCCAGTTTGAAGTCACTCACAGATCTACTCTTCATTTTTGAAAATCAATTGTTTTTTTTTCTACTTAACCTCTGGAAACCGTTCTACACTAGGGTTATAACTGTTTGATTTGTATACGAGGTATCAATGAGTCGGAAACCTATAGTGTTAGTCGTGGATGACACCCCAAGTAACTTGGATGTGTTAACGGCAATACTCAAAGATACTTATCAAGTGAAAGTAGCGATTAACGGCACAATTGGTATCAAAATTGCGAAGATGGTGCCGCAGCCAGACCTTATCCTCCTTGATATCATGATGCCTGACATCGATGGTTACGAGGTGTGCCGCCAACTTAAAGCTCAGCCGAATACGGCTCACATTCCTATCATTTTCGTGACCGCCACAATTGGTCCAGAAGCCGAAGTAAAAGGGCTCTCCTTGGGGGCTGTCGATTACCTAACCAAGCCGATAACCCCTGCAATTGCACTCCAGCGTGTGAAAACGCATATCGCACTTTATGACCAACAACGCGCGTTGTTTAGTCAGGTAAAAGAGAAAACTCAAGAGATCAATCTCGGTAAGCTAGAAACACTGAACATACTGGGTAGAGCTGCTGAATTTAAAGACAATGAAACAGGCATGCACGTTAAGCGTATGAGTCACTACTGTGAAGTGCTAGCTAAAGCCTTGGGAATGACTGACGAAGATGCCGAGACGTTGCGTGATGCAGCACCAATGCATGATATTGGCAAGATCGGTATTCCTGATAGCGTATTACTCAAGCCGGGTAAATTGGACGCCGACGAGTGGACAATTATGCAAAAGCATGTCGAATATGGTGTTGATATACTTGGTAGGCAGAGTGATTCCAAACTGATGCGTATGGCTATTCAGGTGGCGCAATATCATCACGAAAAATGGGATGGCAGTGGTTATCCAAACCAGATAGCTGGTGAAGGTATCCCATTGGTTGGAAGAATTGCGGCTGTTGCTGATGTGTTTGATGCCCTGACCGCAGAGCGCCCTTATAAAAAAGCTTGGAGTATTGATGAGGCGCTGAACTTGTTTGAAGAACAGAAAGGCAAACATTTTGATCCAACTATCGTTGATGTGTTTTTTCTGAAGTTACCTGAGATTCTAGCAATTAAAGAGAAATTTAGAGATGAGTGATGGCTTGATGTTGTCGCTAAATCGTTTGGTTGTTTTTCTGGTCATTACACTTGTGGTGTGGTCGCTGCTAATGCGATCTACGAATGCTGCTGAGGTAACAGATACTGAGTTAAATCAGTGGTTGGGAAACCAACCAACGGTAACTTTTGTTGTCTTGGCCAACCATTATCCTTACTCATTCATCGATGATGATGGGCAGGTTTCTGGGATCATCAAAGATTGGACATTAGATCTTGAACAGCGTTTTGGTGTTCATGTTCGGTTTGTCACAGTTAACTCGCGTGTCGAGGCTAAAGCCGCGTTAGTCGACGGGCGAGGCGATGTATTTCCATTCCAACAGTTCGACCCAAGTGAAGGTGGCCGTTTTCTTGCGAGTGCTCCCTATATTCCTTATCAGGTCGCAGTGATTGTTCCCATCGACAACAAACTCGATGGAAACCTAGATCAAAATAATAAACGCCGTATTGCGATGGTTAACGAAAATATCGATTTGGAGCGAGCCGGTGTCAAATTGAGTTCTATTGAGCGAGTGAATTTTGATAACGTTATTGATGCAGTACGTGCGTTAGGGGCCGGGGATGTCGAAGGCATGGTCGGTGAACCTATCACCACTATGGATCTTGCGAAAAAGATTGGCGTTCATGATTTAGCGGTAAATTATGTTCTGGAGCATTGGAAAAGGTTTGAAGCATCAATGGTGATTCGAACCGATGAACCAGAACTGCTGACGCTAATCAACAAACAGATTGAAACCTTCGACGTTGATAACAAGAACAAGATTTTATCGAAGTGGCTAGACAGTTCCCCCTATCGAGTGCCGCTAAAAGGCGTGTTTGGCTTTGGTAACCCTCCGTATATTTACCCAGACAGCACCGCAGTCGGGCTACAGTACGACATTCTTCAGCGTGCACTGAATGACATGGGATATAAACTAGGTGACGTTGTCACACTTCCACCTAGCGCCGCTAAAAAAGCCATCGATAACAATAATTCTATAGCCTTTGTTTCTGGTGTTCAGTTTGATGATCCTAATGCGCACTTTTTAAGTGATAACGTTTTTAATGTTGAGTTTGTTCCTGTTTCACTAACTCGCCGCAAACTCCAACTTCAATCCCCAAAAGACCTATCATTAGGGGCGTTATTGTTCGACGAAACATCCACAATTAAAAACTCTGTTGAAGTTCTGAAGAGTAAGTTAGACATTGATCGTATTGAAGATTACGAAGATCTTGAATCAGCATTCTCGCAGTTGAGGGCTCAAAATGTTGACCTGCTAATGGTTGAACGAAGAGTGCTAGAGTGGTTTATCACCAACACTCGTTTTATTGAAATGGCAGAGCTAACGCTACATGACGAGTATAAAGTTGAGTATCCGATCTATGTGGACTTTAAGAGTGAAGAAATCAGAGATAGCTTCAATGCCGCAATTAAAAGGCTTAAACAGGAGGATGACGGCTTAAACCAAATTATCGAGATGCAGGTTCAGAGTGATTTAAGCCTAGTCCTTAAAAAAGCGAATATTATCGCGCAAATATCTGCGTATTTTATCGTCAACGACCGCTTTGAAGAGTTGACGGAAGTGTTTGAAATTTTCGACACGGACAGTTCTTTTCAGGTGATCACCGCACAAGCGGATAACAATAGTCGCCCGATCAAATCTTGGTACATAGGCAACCTAGTTGATCAATATGGAGAGAAGAAAAATACCTCTCACTTTTCATCAGTCACCAAGGTGGCGAATTATAGGACCAAGGGAGGGAGTATCAACTCTGGTTCGATGACTTTCTACTTTGATGTTAATTCGTTAGAGCGGAACCATGTTTATTTTCCATCTGTCGAACAATTTAGTTCATTCGGAGATGCGGTGAAACGCTATATTGCGGATGTTTATCAAGCGAGTAACTTGACTGGAGAGATCCTAAATCTAAGCCAAAAAGAGAGGGCGTGGATTAAAGATAATCCGGATGTACGTATAGGTATCGATCCGAATTCGTTACCTTATGAAGCGGTATCCAATACCGGTGAATACATCGGGATGATTGATGATTATCTAACGCTGATTGAACAAAAAACAGGGCTAAGTATTCAGCATGTTGACGTGGCGAATTGGTCTGAGACCCGAAGCTTGGTTGATCATCATGAAGTGGAACTGGTCTCAGCAGCTCAAGAGAATCGTTCGTTAGGAGATAACGTCAAAGCAGCTAAAAGCTTGTTTTCAAGTCGTTTGGCCATTGCATCGAGAAGAGACGTTAGTAGCTTGGTACTTGAAGAAGCTGATGGTTGGAAAATCGGTATATTGAAGAATGCGGCAAATACTAACGCGATTTTAGATAAGTACCCGAACGTTGAGTGGGTAGAGGTAGAATCCACGGCCGATGGGCTCAACCGATTGGATGATAAAACCTTAGACGGCATGGTCGACACTGTTGATGTCCTCAATTACCTCATTGATTCATTTGGTCATCGAGGGGTTGGTATCATCGGCCGGTTAGACTTCTTCCTGTCGCCAACTCTGCATGTCATCAAATCTGAACCTTTGCTGTTGTCTATTGTGAACAAAGCGATAGGCAGTATCTCGGCTGAAGAACACCAGAAGATCTCAGCAAAGTGGGCGGCGCCCAAAGCGATAGAAAGAGTTGATTATCAATTGGTTTACACTATTTCGGTTTTTTCTCTGGTGATCCTTCTTCTTATTATTTTCTGGAATCGTAAATTAGCGAAGCAGATCAGTATTGCTAAGGAAGCGACCGAAGCTCTGGAAAAGGCGCAGAACCAACTCTACAACATGCTAAATAGCTCTCCAATTGCAGCTAGTGTGGTATTTGAAGAAGAGGTTCGTTACGCGAACGATACGGCAAAACGTTTGTTTGGCGTGGAAGATCAGGCGTTGTCTTCTATCGACGTTGCCGCTATCCATGACTCGCTGAGCGTTCGTGATGGCGTGCATGAAGAGCTCGACCTTAACGGTAAAGTTGAAAATAGGGAGTTAGTACTCAGAAAGTCTGATGGAACCCGATTTGTTGCTTTGGTCAGTTACTATCTTTTTGAGATTGATGGTGAAGTCGCCACACTATTTTGGGCATTCGATATTTCAGAAATGAAGCGCCTTAACGAACAATTGGAAGAAGAGAAACAGAGAGCCGATTTGGCGAGCCAAGCTAAATCGGAATTCTTAGCCAATATGAGCCATGAGATAAGAACCCCAATGAACGCCATTATTGGCTTGTCTTATCTGGCGATTGGCGAAATATCTAATCCTGTCGCTCGAAATTACATTGAGAAAGTGCACCGTTCTGGCCATTCGTTACTCGGTATCATCAATGACATCCTTGATTTCTCAAAGATAGAAGCTGGACAACTTGTTATTGATAACGTCCCGTTTGATCCCGTAACGACCTTTAAAGATGTGATTGAACTAATGGAGTCGAAAGCAGCTGAGAAACAACTCAATTTGTCGATGGTCATCGACCCAGAGTTAGACACGCCACTGCAAGGCGATCCCTTGAGGTTGTTCCAAGTCATACTCAACCTTGTGGGCAACGCGATTAAGTTTACGGAACAAGGCAGCGTAGCATTAACGGTGGAGCATGTTGACTCGAACGACAGCAGCCTAACCATGAGAGTGAGTGTGATGGATACCGGGATAGGCATTTCGGATGAGAACCGTCACAAGCTGTTTGAAGCCTTTAGCCAAGCGGATACCACAACGACACGTCGGTTTGGCGGTACAGGGCTTGGGCTCAACATTAGCCAGAAATTAGTTCATGCGATGGGCAGTCAAATTACGGTAGAGAGTGTTTACGGGCAAGGCAGTGAGTTCTCCTTTGTACTGACATTGCCACGCTCAAGCTCGGATGCGTTAGCCGACTTCAAAGCTCAAGAGTTGCAACTGGATTATCAGATAGAGTTCAAAGGGCAAAGAGTGCTATTGGTTGAAGACAATGAGCTGAACCAAGATCTCGCCTTAGCATTTTTCAGTCGCTCTAAATTAAATGCCGATCTTGCTGAAAACGGAAAGGAAGCGCTGGAGTTAGCTAAAAACAACGACTACGAAATAATCTTCATGGATCTTCAAATGCCGATTATGGACGGCTTTGAAGCTACCCGTTTGATTCGTGAATTCGATATAGATGTACCGATTATTGCAATGTCAGCCAATGTTTTTGCTGATGCGAAACAACGAGCGAGGGCGTCGGGCATCACGGACTTCTTGGATAAGCCTATTGTTATTGATAAAGCGATGTCTTTGATTACTCGATACATTGTTCCTGAGGTCTTAGTTGAAGGTCGAGCGCCATCAGACACCTCTTCAGATACGATACTGGCCAGTGATTCTGATAATAGTTCGGAATTACACTCCGATACTCAAACAGAGCAGCCTGTTTTCTCTCAGTCGAAGTTTGAGCAACTGACTCATCATGATGCGAAACTGCAAGAGAAGATGCTTGGTAGATTCTGCCAAGGGGCGCCTGACATTATGTCGGATGCTTTTGATAACTTAGTACAAGGCGACTGGGAGACGTTAGAGCGTAATCTACATACCTTAAAAAGCATGGCAGCTTCGATTGGTGGATTGCGATTGGCAGAGTTACTCAGTGATTTAGAAAGCAAAGCGCATAACAAGGCGTGTGATGAAGCAGATCTTAAGCAAGGCGAACTTGGGTTAATCGAACTGATTAAAGCAGTTGAGATCAGCTTTGATGTGTCTGGTGTTGGGGGATTCAATACGACAAGTACTGAAGAAGCCGATGCGAGTCTTGCTGATACCTCTGATTCACCGAGCATCACGTCAGAACAGCATGCTCAGTTGCTATCACTGCTGGATGCTTATGATAACGATGCAACTCAATATGTGACTGAGTTACTGGCACAGTATCCACATTCTGTTGTTCTCAAAGATGTTCGAAGTGCGTTAGATAATTATGACTTTGAACGAGCAAAAGAGGGGCTTGGCGCTTCTGAGTAGTTGTCTTTTATAAATATCACTTCAACATTAAAGCCTTTAGCTCTTATAGCGAAATACCGAGCTAGCTAAAGGCTTTAAATCTATCTATACCGAACTAACGACTCACGTTCTGTTTGATTAGCTCAACAACCGTATCGTATCGGTGCGGCAGTTTTCGGTTTCGTTTTTGAACCAGATACAGCGTTTCCTCTACTTCTACCTTTGGCGGCACAACGTGTAGCTTGTCTCTATCTGGGAAGTGTTCAACCGCGCCAGCCGGTAACACGGTAAAACCTAATCCTTTTGATACGGGTAGCAAGATCTGGTGAAGCTGATTGATGTAGCCAGATCTTGGTATCTCATTAACGTTGATGTTCGCTAAGTCTTTATCTCCGCAAAGGTCGAAATACAAAGACAGATAGTGTGCAGAATCTGGGTGGGCAATCAGGCCAATGTCATTCAATACTTGCGGCGTTATCTCTAAATCAGCAAGGCTGTGGTGAACAATAAGACACAGTGCTTCTTTGCCGATGACTTGGCTTTGGTAGTAGCTGTCGTTCGGGGAATGCCTAACAATGCCGATATCGGTAGTGCCTTCGCTTAGGTCATTCAATATCTTTTTGTTTGGAGCGGCTTCTAAGTTAATGCTGAGCTCTTGGTGTTGCTGTTGAAGTTCAAGAAGCTTGGGATACAGACGCAAAGAGAGTGAGCCAGAGCAAGACAAGTGACATTGCCCAGCATAAGGGTTATCAAAACTCAGAGACTCAAAAAGATCTTCTTGGTCTTTCTCTAGTTTGATCGCATAGCGATACATAATCCGACCCTGTTCGGTCAGTTCGAAGCTCTTGTTTTCTCGAGATAGCAGGTCACAATTACAAGCTTGTTCAAGCTTCTTGATGTGTTGGCTGACTCCAGGTTGTGTCATATACAACTTTTCTGCCGTTTGGGTGAAATGGCCAACTTCAACCAGAGTCTTAAACGTATTGAGCCAAAGTGGATTAATCATACTCACCTTCAAATACTAAAGCCTATAAATAACAAAGCCAATAAATAACAGAAAATTATTATTATCTTAAGTAATGATAATTTCAACTCTAGCGTCTTAAGTAACGCTAATCAAAGTCATGTGGTGGTAGCACTTTATATTGGTCTATTGGTCGCTTTGTAGAGTTGCTATGAGTAACAAAGTGTTGCGACTTTGTTGAATTTTTGGTCTATTGACCAACTGTGCTCATATTTAGGAACGAAGATGAATAGAAATGTTTGGCTGCTTTCACTGTGTCAGGCCTTGTTGATGACGGGTAACATATTACTGATCTCTGTGATTGGTTTGATCGGTAAGCAGATTGCACCCAGTGTCAGCATGATCACCTTGCCGGTTGCACTGCAGTTTTTGGGTCTAATGGCAGCCACTATTCCTGCATCTTTAATTTCAGGCAAGTTAGGGAGAAAGAGAGGATTTAGCATTGGTAATGTGGTTGGCATTACAGGAGCTAGTCTTGCCACCTACGCACTGTCTCAGCAAAATTTCTATCTGTTTTGTTTCGCTACGTTCTTACTTGGGATAGGCATAGGTTTTGGCACGCTTTATCGTTTTGCTGCAATCGAGGTGTGTGATGAAAATGCACGTCATCGAGCGATCTCTATCTCGATGGCTGGTGGCGTTTTAGCCGCGGTATTAGGGCCAAATTTGGCGATTATGTCGCAACAGTGGTCGCAAGATGGCTTGTACATTGGTGCTTTTGCTTCTTTGATTGGATTGAACATTCTTGCGTTACTCATCTTACAAACCATTCAGTTCCCCAAAGTCTCTTTTAATAGTCAGGCACCTAAATCCGATCCTCTCAGTGTGATAGTAAAAGCGCCTAACTTTATTGGCGCAGTGTTTGCTGCCATGGTCGCTTATGCGGTGATGAATATCCTGATGACAGCAACGCCATTGGCAATGATTGGTTGTGGCTTTGACTTTACCAAAGCAGCGGGCGTCATTGAGTGGCACGTATTGGGGATGTTTGTTCCTGCATTCTTTACTGGTTCACTTATCGAGAAGTTTGGCTCAAGAATGATGATCTTGGCAGGCGGGGTTCTGTTCGTCGTCTGTATCGCGATTAACATTCATGGCGAATCTATCTGGCACTTCAGAGCGGCTCTAGTTGTGCTTGGTGTCGGTTGGAACTTTATGTTTATCGCGGCAACAGGTTTGTTTAGTCAGTCCTACCAATCGCAGAATAAAGCTAAGGCACAAGCGTTTAATGAATTTATTGTCTTTGGCTGTGTGACGATTACAGCGATGCTCTCTGGCTGGCTAGAATCGACAGCAGGGTGGCAGAACCTCAATATCTACGTATTACCATTCGTGTTAGCTGTTATCTTGCTGTTCGCATTCAGTGCTCGTAAATCGCGTATTCAAAAGCAGCCTGTGTAATGGCTCATCGAATGGTGGTTCAGTAAATTTGTTACTGTGATTAAAACCCTAGTATCTCGAACTGCGACCAATAAAAAGCCCTACCAAATCGGTAGGGCCTTTGCTTACGGCTTAAATAATAACGTTTTCTTAAAACTGCTGTCGTGGCTTATATCCTGTGACAACAGTACTTAAGCTTGTGTTGTAAATACGCATGACAGAGCCAGCGATGATTTACAGGTCGACCAAAATTG
>NZ_JBFRTU010000088.1:0-916 GCF_041474275.1 Vibrio sp. 10N.222.52.B7
TACATGGTTCCCGAACGGTGACGAGCGGTGATATAGCGACTGTATAAGTCAAACCAGTTGTCATCCATCTCATCTTTCAGTTCCCAACGTAGTGATTTTCCTTTGTTAAGGATCCGTCGTTGGCTTTTGGAAAGCTTAACCTCAGGAATTGAAAGCCGAATCGCTTGGCATGCTGAGCAATTATCGCAATGTGGCTTATAAATGGTTGAACCACTGCGGCGAAATCCATTCGCAAGCAGAACTTCATAGTTATCTGAGGTGTGCATGTGTTCGTCAAGCGTGACCGCCACTCTCTCTTCGAAGTGAGGTAAGTAGCTGCAAGCGTGATTGTCTGTTAATCCAATTCTGATTTGTTGTAAATCTGGATTCATTAAGGCATTTCCTTTAGCCATTGGGTTTTAAAGCATGCATCGTCAACGGAGAACTCTTTGAGTAATTGCAGAGAGCCTAGGAATTCATCCCTATCAACCTCGATAGCGCCCAAGGATTCCAAGTGAGGGTTCATGACTTGGCAATCAATCAGTTGTCCGCCGAATCGGGTAAAGTGTTTACAAAAGTACCACAGCGCAATTTTAGAGGCATTGGTCTTTAGGCTGAACATCGATTCACCGCAAAAGACTTGGCCTCTTTGTAAGCCGTAAAGTCCACCGATCAGTTCATCATCTTGCCAAACCTCAACCGAGTGGCAGAAACCTAATGAAGCGAGTTTGCGGTAGGCTGACTGCATGTCGCTGTTTAGCCAGGTTTCTTCTTCGGGTCTTAGTGAAGAGCAATAACCAATTACTCTGTCCGTCGCTTGGTTGATGCTGACTCGGTAATTGTGCTTTCTTTGAAACTTTTTAAGACTTTTTGACGGTTCGAATGTCTTAGGATTAAATACCGCTCGCGGTGCAGGGCTCCACCAAAGTATAGGCTC
>NZ_JBFRTU010000089.1:0-20238 GCF_041474275.1 Vibrio sp. 10N.222.52.B7
TGCCTTGACCTAGAGGACCCGTCGTTGTCTCGATACCAGGAGCGTAACCGTACTCTGGGTGACCAGGAGTCTTAGAGTGCAGTTGACGGAAGTTTTTCAGATCTTCAATTGAAAGCTCGTAGCCTGCAAGGTGAAGCAGAGAGTAAATCAACATTGAACCATGGCCGTTAGACAGGATAAAACGGTCGCGGTCAGCCCACTCTGGGTTTGCTGGGTTGTGGTTCAAGTGGCCACGCCAAAGAACTTCAGCGATGTCAGCCATACCCATAGGTGCGCCTGGGTGGCCTGAATTTGCTTGTTGAACACCGTCCATGCTAAGTGCGCGGATTGCATTGGCTAGATCTTTACGAGAAGGCATGTCTGCTCCTGGATACATAAGCGATTTAAAAAAGAGATAGTGCTAATGTTTTCATTTTAATTAGCGCGGGTATTCTCTCAAACGACTATTGCGACTGCAAACGTTTTACTGGCATTTTAACGGTCATTTTTCGCAATTTTCGAACATTTACATCACTTGGCAGTGGCTTATCTCAATCGATACGCAAACGATTAGTTATGACATATCATAAAAAAGAGCTTGTAATTCGACCGCTGGAATTTAGAATAGCCGTCTAGATGTAGAAACACCTACAAAATATACTGTATTTAATGGCGCGCTTCCTAGCTTGCGACGCCATAAACTATTTACACCAAAAACTAAAAGTGGAGCTCTCATGGCTAAGCACCTATTCACTTCTGAATCTGTTTCAGAAGGCCATCCAGATAAAATTGCAGACCAAATCTCTGATGCTGTTCTTGATGCCATCTTGGAACAAGATCCAAAAGCACGTGTTGCTTGTGAGACTTACGTTAAAACCGGCATGGTTATGGTTGGCGGTGAAGTAACAACGTCTGCATGGGTTGATATCGAAGAAATCACTCGTGAAACAGTACGTGAAATTGGTTACGTTCATTCTGATATGGGCTTTGACGCTGACTCTTGTGCTGTTCTAAACACAATTGGTAAGCAGTCTCCAGACATCAACCAAGGTGTTGATAAAGAAGACCCTAAAGAGCAAGGCGCAGGCGACCAAGGCATCATGTTTGGTTACGCGACTAACGAAACACCAATCCTAATGCCGGCTCCAATTACTTACTCTCACCTTCTTGTTAAGAAGCAAGCTGAAGTACGTAAGAGCGGTAAACTTGACTTCCTTCGCCCTGATGCGAAATCTCAAGTTACGTTCCAATACGACCAAGGTAAAATCGTTGGTATCGACGCTGTTGTTCTTTCGACTCAACACTGCGATTCAGTAACAACACCGGATCTACGTGAAGCAGTAATGGAAGAGATCATCAAACCAGTACTTCCTGCTGAGTGGATCAACAAAGACACTAACTTCTTCATCAACCCAACAGGCCGTTTCGTAATCGGTGGCCCAATGGGTGACTGTGGTCTAACAGGTCGTAAGATCATCGTTGATACCTACGGCGGCGCAGCTCGTCACGGTGGCGGTGCATTCTCTGGTAAAGATCCATCAAAAGTTGACCGTTCTGCAGCTTACGCGGCTCGTTACGTTGCGAAAAACATCGTTGCTGCTGGCATGGCTGACCGTTGTGAGATTCAACTGTCTTACGCTATCGGTGTTGCTGATCCAACATCTATCATGGTTGAAACGTTTGGTACTGAAAAAGTAGCTCACGAAATTATCATTGAAGCAGTTCGTCAAAACTTCGACCTACGTCCATACGGTCTTCAAGAGATGTTGAACCTTCTTCAGCCTATCTACAAGCAGACTGCTGCATACGGCCACTTCGGTCGTGAAGAGTTCCCTTGGGAAGCGACTGACAAAGCAGCAATCCTTGCGGACTTCGCTGGCCTAAAATAATTTAGCCACTGCGATTTGTTTCTTTAAAGCCCTTACTTCTTAGTAAGGGCTTTATTTTTATGTACTTACCTTACTTTCACTCGCCATTCTCTTCTCTAATGCCCTTCTTTACCGTTAACCACTTAGTATAAAAAACCGCTGATAATTTGTGTTTTCTAACACTACTGACAATAGTTAAGGTAACTCCTAAGAGATCAAGCTCACATTTAACTTAAATTAATTCAGCCTGATAACGCTCGTTAAATGCACGCTAGAACAAAAACTGGGATGACAAAGAGCAATTTAGCTCAACACCATAACTCTCACACAAGCCACATCGATGAGCCTTATGGAATTATAACTAGGACGTTATTTAACTAGGGGGATCTATGCCTCGTACCGCGCACCCATCCGAACTGAACGATAAAAAACACAAGGTCAGCGATAAGGATTACGCTCGCACCATTCCTTGTAACCAAATCAGTATTTCCGCACCCTTTCATTGGTTGTCGCTTGCTCTGCATGACTTAGTAAGAATGCCATTAATCAGCGCATTCTACGGTTTGTGCTTTATGGGAGCGGCAATCGCCATTGTTCAGCTTGTCCAATGGCAAGGAACACACTTGGTCGTAATGCCAAGCCTGATCGTGTACATGCTAATAGGGCCGTTTCTTGCTCTGGGCTTGTATGACGCAGCTTGGGAAAGAGAAAAAGGCCATAACGCCAGCCTACTGCACTCAATGAAAGCCATCACTCGCAACTCGACCCACCAATGGGCCTTTGCGATTGTGTTGATGGTTGCGATGATATTCTGGATGCGTATCGCTGCGTTATTGCACGCGCTCTACCCTTCAGTGCAAGGCGCACCATTGGCTGAGTTCGCTCCCTTCTTAATTACGGGTTCTGTGATTGGTTTTGTCATCGCAAGCCTCATATTTAGCATCTCAGCATTTTCAATTCCGTTAATGATGGAGAGACGCGTTGATGTGATGAGTGCAATTTTCACTAGCTTTAATGCCGTGAAATCGAACATTCCTGCAATGGTGGTTTGGGCAAGTATTATTTGTGCCGGTATTCTGGTGGGTTTTGCCACCTACGGCATCGGAATGATCGTCACCATGCCGCTACTTGGTTATGGTACATGGCACGCTTATCACGAGATCATTAAGAAAAAACATCACGTGTAAAGCATCGCTAGATCAAAAAGCAATGTTATGATGAGGCCTTGGCTTAAACGCTGAGGTCTTTTATTTGGAGTTAACAACGTTTGTCTTACACCCCGCAACAACATCGAGCAAATAAGAAATTGGCCGAGTGCCTAGCTATCGCAAATCAACATTTCTCTCGTGAATTTCCACACCCAACTATCACCTTCAAGTTAAGAGGTAAAGCAGCGGGAAAGGCCTACCTTCAGCTCAACGAAATTAAGCTCAACCACGTACTATTTTCTGAAAATGAAGACGCCTTCATCAACGAAGTTGTGCCGCATGAGCTCGCACACCTAATCACGCATCAGGTTTTCGGACGTGTTAGGCCTCACGGAAACGAGTGGAAATACGTGATGGAAAAGGTATTCAACGTTCCAGCCAAAACAACTCACAGCTTTGAAATAGCTTCAGTTCAAGGGAAAACCTTTGAATATCGATGTGAGTGCACCACTTACCCATTATCAATCAGACGACACAATAAAGTGCTTCGAAATCAATCGACCTATCGCTGCCAGCTGTGCAATCAAACCTTATCCTTCACAGGCACACAGCTCAGCTAAAGTCCTAGACTCGCACCTATTCGATTTGGTAACCCCATCCTTTTTATTTCAGAAAGCAACACTCGATTAAGTTGATGATAGAAATGTAATGGAGAAACTCATCCTTTGAGTGCTAGACTGATGTTTATCATACTTTTATCAGTCTTTTTCTATGCAAAAACTCACCATCAAAGCATTTGGCCTACCTGTGTCTTTTTACTTAACAATAGTATTTGGCCTACTGGTAACCCAAAGCGTTCTCGCCGCACCACCGAGCTCATTTTCCAAAGCAAAAAGAGAAGCGGTGAAGATTTACCTCGACCATCCGACTTCATTTTATTGCGGCTGTGACATTACTTGGAAGGACAAAAAGAAAGGCATTCCCGACCTTGATGGCTGTGGCTATCAAGTCCGAAAACAACAAAAGCGGGCGAGTCGAATTGAGTGGGAACACGTGGTTCCAGCTTGGCAATTTGGCCACCAGCGTCAGTGTTGGCAAGATGGTGGGCGCAAGAACTGCACTCGCAATGACAAAATATTCAAATCCATGGAAGCCGACCTTCACAACCTAACTCCGGCCATTGGCGAGGTTAACGGTGATCGCTCCAACTACAACTTCAGTCAGTGGAATGGCATGGATGGTGTGAGCTATGGTCAGTGTGAAATGCAGGTCAACTTCAAGCAGCGTAAAGTTATGCCGCCAGACAGAGCAAAAGGCTCTATCGCGCGTACTTACCTTTACATGAGCCAAGAGTATGGTTTCAAACTATCTAAGCAACAAACCAACCTAATGATGGCGTGGAACAAGCAATTTCCTGTCGACAAGTGGGAATGTACTCGTGATGAGCGAATCTATGCCATCCAAGGTAATCACAACCCATTTGTTTACCCTGCTTGTAAATAACGTCGCTCGTACAATCAACATTCCTAACTATCTCAAACAAGAGTTTCAGAATTGCCCCTGAAACTCTTGCTCTACCCTTGTTTTTTCAACTAAAAGCATCCATGTTAGGCAGAGACAAAATACCCAAATGAACATATTTATAGGTTTACCAGCATGAGAATCCCTCGTATTCATCACCCAGAACGCATTCATCAGTTAGGTTCACTCGCTTTAGGCGAAGATGCCGCGGGTCATGTTGGTCGTGTCCTTCGCATGAAAGAAGGCCAAGAAGTCCTTCTATTTGATGGCAGTGGCGCTGAATTCCCTGCGACGATAGCCGAAGTATCAAAGAAAAATGTCACCGTTAATGTTTCTGAACGCATCGAACGCAGCAGCGAATCTCCGTTAGACTTACATTTAGGCCAAGTGATTTCACGTGGCGACAAAATGGAGTTCACGATTCAGAAATCGGTTGAGCTTGGTGTGAACACCATTACCCCTTTAATTTCAGAGCGCTGTGGCGTTAAGCTTGATACAAAACGCTTCGAGAAAAAACTCGCACAGTGGCAAAAGATTGCTATCGCGGCGTGTGAACAGTGTGGCCGCAATACGGTTCCAGTCATTCGCCCTATCATGCAACTTGAAGAGTGGTGTAGCGAACCGAGTGAAGCATTAAAGCTGAACTTACATCCTCGTGCAAAATACTCAATTAATACCCTTCCAGAACCTATCAGTAAGGTACGCCTATTGATCGGCCCTGAAGGTGGCTTGTCGGCTGAAGAAATCGGCATGACAGAACAATACAAATTTGAAGAGACGCTACTCGGCCCACGTGTACTTCGTACCGAAACAGCAGCTCTAACCGCAATTACTGCCTTACAAGTCCGTTTTGGCGATCTAGGCTAGGAGAAAAAAATGATCAAACTTGGCATCGTAATGGATCCAATTTCATCCATTAACATCAAAAAAGACTCTAGCTTTGCCATGATGCTTGAAGCTCAGCGTCGTGGTTACGAAATCCATTACATGGAAATGGATGATCTACATTTAGATCAAGGCGTAGCCATTGCTGACACTAAGGTTGTTGAACTAAAAGAAGATCCAAACGGTTGGTACGAGTTCAAATCAGAACAGACTATCGCGCTATCCGATTTAGATGCGGTACTAATGCGTAAAGATCCTCCGTTTGATACTGAGTACATCTACGCAACTTACATTCTTGAGCGTGCTGAAGAGAACGGCGCACTGATCGTCAACAAACCACAAAGCCTACGTGACTGTAACGAGAAGTTGTTCACGGCATGGTTCCCTGAACTGACACCGACCACCATCGTGACTCGTAAAGCTGAAAAAATTAAAGCGTTCCGAGAAGAACACGGCGACGTGATTCTAAAACCACTTGATGGCATGGGCGGCGCGTCTATCTTCCGTGTGAAAGAAGGCGATCCAAACGTATCAGTTATTATTGAAACCTTGACCAACCACGGTCAGAACTACGCAATGGCACAAACTTTTGTTCCAGACATCAGCAATGGTGATAAGCGTATTCTTGTGGTTGACGGTGAGCCAATGCCTTACTGTCTAGCGCGTATTCCTGCAAAAGGGGAAACTCGAGGTAACCTTGCTGCTGGCGGTACAGGTGAAGCTCGTCCTCTAAGTGAAACAGACTGGGCTATCGCAAGAGCAGTTGCTCCAGCACTGAAAGAGAAAGGCTTAATCTTTGTTGGGCTTGATGTTATCGGCGACAAGCTGACTGAAATTAACGTGACTAGCCCTACTTGTATCCGTGAAATTGAAGCCGCTTTTGATATTTCAGTTACAGGTAAATTAATGGATGCAATTGAGCGTCGCGTTAACGCTAAATAGCCTAAACTAAAGAAAGCCTTAGCTATTCGAAAACACAGAAATATCTAGGCAAAGAACAATGAGCGGCTTTACGCCGCTCTTTTTCCTTTACTGGGAACACACTGGCAGGAGGCTCTATGAATTTAACGAACCACTTTCTGGTTGCTATGCCCGGAATGAAAGACCCATACTTTCAAAATTCGGTGATTTACCTTTGTGAGCACAATGACGAAGGCGCGATGGGTTTGATGATCAACGCCCCTATTGATGTCACTGTCGGTAGCATGCTTAAGCAAGTTGAGGTTGATTCTGATCAGCCAAAACCCAACCAAGCAAGTCTTGATAAGCCTGTATTGAATGGTGGACCGGTCGCAGAAGACCGTGGGTTTATTTTGCACAAACCTAAAGGCAACTATCAATCCAGTATCAGCATGACGGATCAAATCTCAGTGACAACCTCAAAAGATATCTTGATGGTGTTGGGCACAGAAGATGAGCCGATGAATTATTTAGTCGCACTTGGGTATGCAGGATGGGAACCCGGACAACTGGAAACAGAACTGACCGAGAACTCATGGTTAACCGTTGAAGCCGATCCGAAGGTCATCTTCGATACACCGATTTCTGACCGCTGGAAAGTCGCTGTACAGATGTTAGGCATTAATGCAGCTCAGCTTTCAGCAGACGCTGGTCACGCCTAGCTCAAATCAACTAAGTAAAATAAACAGACACTCTCAAACACAGATAAATTTGGAAACCCCATGTCACGAACAATTATGGCATTTGACTACGGTACAAAAAGTATCGGTAGTGCGATAGGACAAGAAATCACGGGCACCGCAAGCCCTCTAAAAGCTTTTAAAGCCAAAGATGGCATCCCAAATTGGGACGATATCGAAAAGCAAATTAAGGAGTGGCAGCCGAATCTTATCGTGGTTGGTCTTCCTACCGATCTTCATGGTAAAGATCTAGCCGCGATTACACCAAGGGCGAAGAAGTTTGCCAATCGCCTAAAAGGGCGCTTTGGTGTCGATGTTGAACTGCATGATGAAAGACTTTCTACGACAGAAGCAAGGGCCGACCTTTTTGAAATGGGCGGCTACAAAGCACTAAGTAAAGGTAATGTCGATAACCAGTCTGCAGTCGTCATTTTAGAGAGCTGGTTTGAAGCACAATATTCATAACGAAAATTAAGAGCTCAAAGATTAAACTCCTTTGTGATCCTATAATGATATTACGGCGTAATGTCGAAGCAATTCATTATTAGGTAAGTGGGAGTTCACATGAAAATTTTTCTAGCAATCTTCGTAGCTCTAGCAATATCAGCATGCAGTTCGACAAGCTCCAATAATGCAGGTTATATGAATCATACTTCGACTGACGCAGACGTAATCAGCGAGCCTAAGAACAAGAAGCGTTGATAATACAGACGCAGTCGAACGATGAATATGATGAACGTCTGATTTTAACCTAGAATCAAATCAGGCGTTTTTTATCACCCCATATCTATCTTCACACCAGCCAACGCCCCAGTTCCGTAGTCGTCATCACCACGTCTAGTTTTGAGCATTAAGCGCAAGTCATTAGCAGAATCGGCACTGTGGAACGCATCCTCTTCGCTGATCTTGCCTGCTATCACTAAATCATACAAAGCTTGGTCAAAGGTCTGCATACCTATCTCTTTCGATTTAGCCATGGTTGCTTTCAGTTCGTGTAGTTCACCACGACGAATCAAGTCAGAAACACGAGGGCTATTCAGCAGAATCTCGAATACACCATGACGCCCGCTGCCATTCTTGTCGCGAATGAGTTGCTGAGCGACGACACCACGCAGGTTCATCGATAGGTCAAACAAGAACTGTTCTTTCTGCTCTTTCGGCACCAAATGAAGAATACGCTCTAGCGCTTGGTTAGCGTTATTGGCGTGCAAGGTTGCCATACACAAGTGACCCGTTTCAGCAAAGGTCATCGCGTATTCCATGGTCTCACGGCTACGGATTTCGCCAATCAAGATCATGTCTGGTGCTTGGCGTAGCGAGTTCTTAAGCGCGACTTCGTAACTCTCGGTGTCGAGTCCAACTTCACGCTGTGTCACGATGCACTTTTTATGTTCATGCACAAATTCAATCGGGTCTTCAACCGTCAAGATATGTCCCGAGCGATTGGTGTTGCGATAGCCTGTCATTGCAGCCATTGAGGTCGACTTACCAGAGCCTGTCGCACCAACCACCAGCACAAGTCCGCGCTTAGCTATTGATAGGTCCTGTAGTACATCAGGAAGCTTTAGTTGCTCAAAGGTTGGGATGTTAGTCTCGATACGTCGAATGACCGCTCCAGGTAGCTCTCGCTGAAAGAATGCACTGACACGAAAACGACCAAAGTCACGCACAATCGCAAAATTAGCCTCACGCGTTTGCTGATATTCATCACGTCGGTCTTGTTCCATCATCGCATCAAGTAATTGAGCAACTTGAGCCGCATTCAGCTTCTCTCCTTGGGGGCGTAATTCACCATCCACACGAAACAGGATTGGCGCATCGACAGTGATATAGAGATCCGATGCCTTTTGAGAAAGCATTCCCTCAAGGATTTGATTCAATTCCATTATGTACACCTTAATTAAAACATTGAGGTTTCAATTTCGATCTTTTTCTCGACCTCTTCCGAATCAACCAAGCCCTGCGCCATCAGCTGCTTCGCATTTTGTTCCATGGTCTGCATGCCGTGCGCTGCGCCCGTTTGAATGATCGAGTACATCTGCGCAACCTTATCTTCACGAATCAAGTTTCTGATCGCAGGTGTTGCCATCATGATTTCATGACACGCCACACGACCACCACCAACACGCTTTAGCAGCTTCTGGGCTATCACCGAGCGCAGTGATTCAGACAACATCGAACGAACCATATCTTTATCGCTACCTGGGAACACATCGATAATACGGTCGATCGTTTTAGCCGCAGAACTGGTGTGCAGAGTACCAAAGACCAAGTGACCCGTTTCTGCTGCGGTTAACGCTAAGCTAATCGTCTCTTGGTCACGAAGTTCACCAACCAGAATCACGTCTGGGTCTTCACGTAAGGCACTGCGCAGTGCCGCTTTAAAACTGTGGGTATCACGGTGAACTTCACGCTGGTTGACTAGGCATTTATTATTGGTGTGAACGAATTCAATCGGGTCTTCAATCGTCAGAATATGCTTATTGTGGTTGCGATTTACGTAATCAACCATCGCCGCAAGAGTCGTTGATTTACCAGAGCCAGTTGGACCAGTGACGAGCACTAACCCTTTTTCGTAGTTAGCAATCCTTTCGAAGATCTCAGGTGCACCTAACTGATCTAAAGTCGGGATTTCGACAGGGATAGTTCGAAAGACAGCTGAGCAGCCACGGGCTTGGTTAAACGCATTAACACGAAAGCGACCAACATTGGGTAATTCAAAAGAGAAGTCGACTTCCAGTTTTTCTTCAAACTCGCCGCGTTGTGAATCGCTCATGATCTCAAAAACCAAACGATGCACATCAGCATGACTCAAAGCTGGGATTCCAAGCTTCCTTACTTCACCATCTATACGTACCATTGGAGATACACCCGCAGAAAGATGTAGATCTGACGCGTTATGCTTTACACTAAAATCTAGTAACTCAGTGATATCCATTTATTTTCCCTTAAGTAAAGTCAGCTATGAGTAGTATTCAACAAAATATCGAACAAATCACCTCACAGATTCGTAGTGCTGAGCAAAAGTGCGGACGAGCTCCAGAGTCCGTGCAACTTTTAGCCGTCAGCAAAACTAAACCTATTGATGCGATTCTAGAAGCCGCACTCGGAGGCCAAGTTGCCTTTGGTGAAAACTATGTTCAAGAAGGTGTAGATAAAGTAAAACACTTTTCAGAACAACATTCTAACCTAAATTTAGAGTGGCATTTTATTGGTCCAATTCAATCCAATAAAACCCGCCCAATCGCGGAAAGCTTTCAATGGGTGCATTCCGTCGATCGCGATAAGATCGCACAAAGGCTTAATGATCAACGACCAAGCGAACTTCCACCTTTGCAAGTGTTGATTCAGGTAAACACCAGTGGTGAAGAGTCCAAATCTGGAACCTCAGAAGAGACAGTTTTTGCACTCGCGGAGTTGATTTCATCGCTCCCCAACCTCACCTTAAGAGGATTGATGTCGATTCCTGCAAACGTATCTGACTATCAATCTCAGCTTAATGCATTTTCTCAACTGGCAGAGCTTAAAGACAAGCTAGCCGCGAAGTATTCAGACATTGATACCCTTTCGATGGGGATGAGTGGTGATATGGATGCAGCAGTTGAGGCTGGCAGCACAATGGTTCGTATTGGAACAGCTATTTTCGGCGCTCGTGATTACGCGAAATAGCCGTAGTAAGTAACGACAAGTACAAGTATTGATACCGCTTCGCCTTATCCGCGCAGCGACACGCTCAGGATTTTATATATGGTACATAAGAACATCGCCTTTATTGGGGCGGGAAACATGGTTCGCTCAATTGTAGCTGGCTTAGTTGCTAGTGGTTACCCAGCGCAAAAGATTACTGCGACAGCACCTTCAGAAACCAGAAGGCTGCCGTTAGAACAAGAATACGGCATCAATACCACCAGCGATAATATTGCAGCAGCTGAAAAAGCAGACGTTGTTGTGTTATCCGTGAAGCCACAAATGATGGCTGATGTATGTAAACCCTTACAAGATATCGACTTCAGCAACAAACTGGTTATCTCAATTGCCGCGGGTATTAATGCGAATCGACTTAATGAGATGTTAAACTGCCAACTGAACCTTGTTCGTGTGATGCCAAACACGCCATCACTGCTTGGTAAAGGGATGAGTGGTCTTTATGCCGATGCAACTGTCAGCCAAGATGATAAAGACTTTGCTTCTCAGCTGATGCAAGCTGTTGGTGAAGTAAGTTGGGTTGAACAAGAGTCTGGGATCAACAACATCATTGCGGCGGCGGGTAGCGCTCCGGCTTACTTCTTCCTGTTTATGGAAGCGATGCAAGCTGAAGCAATCAAGCAAGGTTTTGACCAAGAAACCGCTCGTAAGCTAGTGCAGCAGTCTGCATTAGGCGCGGCAGAGATGGTGGTAGCAAACCAAGATACTGAATTATCAACACTGCGTGAACAAGTGACATCCAAAGGCGGCACGACCGCAGAAGCACTACGCACGTTTAACGAACATCAACTATCAGACATCGTAGCAAAAGCCATGCAAGCGGCGGTTGCTCGAGCTGAAGAGATGGAAAAACTGTTTTAGTACCAATCAAGGTAAACAAGCATTTTGCCGCTCTGGTTATATCTAAGCGACAAGTAAATCCGAAAAAGGAAACAATATGAACTCGATGAGCTTTCTGATCTCGACCGTTTTTGATCTTTACATCATGGTTGTGATCTTGCGTATCTGGCTACAAGCATCACGTGCAGATTTCTACAACCCATTCTCACAATTCATCGTAAAAGCGACACAACCGGTTGTTGCCCCACTACGCCGAGTTATTCCATCAATCGGCAGCCTTGATCTAGCGACCGTTGTTTTCGCTTATGTGCTGTGTGTACTTAAGTTCGTTGCTCTAAACCTGATTATCTCTGGCGGCGCTGCCGTTTTCGATATTAGCTTCCTTATCTTTGGTGCACTGTCTCTGCTCAAAGCGGCTGGTGGTTTGATCTTCTGGGTTCTACTTATCCGTGCAATCCTAAGCTGGGTAAGCCAAGGTCGTAGTCCAATCGAGTACGTATTCCATCAACTGACTGAACCAATGCTAGTGCCTATCCGCCGTATCCTTCCGGACATGGGTGGTTTCGACCTAAGCGTACTGGTTCTGTTCATTGTTCTGCAATTTGCGAACTTCCTAATGGGCGACATGATTGGCCCTATTTGGTATCAGCTATAATTCAAGTACAAACATCAGGTACTTTGACGATGCCAAAAGCGGTTTGGGCCGAGGAAGACGATATTCTTCTTAGGCTCTATATCCAACCCAAAGCAAGCCGAGGCAAAATTGTCGGCTTGCACGGTCAGGAACTGAAAATTGCCATTACTGCACCACCGGTTGATGGCAAAGCCAATGCCCATTTAGCGAAATACCTTGCGAAACAGTTTAAGGTCGCAAAAGGGCAAATTAAGATAGAAAAGGGAGATCTCGGTAGGCACAAGCAAGTTCGAATATGCTCGCCAAGCCAAATCCCAACTGAAGTCAAAGCCATCCTATGATGGCTTTTTGCTATTTATTGGAGTCATTATGCGTTTATGGATAACAGCACTACTCACCGCTCTTGTTGCCTTACCAAGCTCAGCAGGGCAATTTAAGAACATTAAGGATGTCGAGGTTCATTACTCGGCTTTTGATTCCACGTTCTTAACTTCGCAAGTCGCTAAGCAATACAAACTTAAGCGAAATGGATACTCAGCAATCCTCAACATCAGCGTGTTAGACAAGGCTTCTCTAGGCAAGCCTGCGACAACGGCTAAAATTACGGGAACAGCGAAGAACCTCGTTGGAAACACCCGTACTTTGAAGTTTCGAGAAATCAAAGAAGGCGATGCGATTTATTACCTTGCTGAGTTCCCCGTAACTCACGAAGAAAACATCACCTTCGACATCGATGTGAACGCAGGCCTAAAAGGCACTGGTCCACTGCGTTTCACACAGAAATTCTATATAGAAGAGTAAGCTCAAACCTTACTTTTCATTTATTAACTTATTTAGAGCTACATTCCCATGAGTAAGATTGTTTTAGCAACAGGCAACCAAGGTAAAGTTCGCGAGATGGCAGATATTCTGTCTGAGTTTGGTTTTGACGTTGTCGCGCAAAGTGAATTTAACGTTTCAGAAGTCGCTGAAACAGGAACGACTTTCATTGAAAATGCCATCATCAAAGCTCGCCACGCAGCGAAAGAAACAGGGCTGCCAGCCATTGCTGACGACTCAGGTTTAGAGGTTGATTACTTAAATGGTGCGCCAGGTATCTATTCAGCGCGTTACTCAGGTGAAGGGGCAACCGATAAGCAGAACATCAAAAAACTATTAGATGCGATGCAAGGTGTCGAAACTGAAAAGCGTACTGCGCGTTTCCACTGTGTGTTGGTGCTAATGCGTCACGAGAATGATCCAACACCTCTAGTGTGTCACGGTAAATGGGAAGGTCGTATTCTTACTGAAGAACACGGTGAGAATGGCTTTGGCTACGATCCTGTGTTCTTTGTACCAGAAGATAACTGCGCCTCAGCAGAGCTTGAATCTTCGCGTAAGAAGCAACTATCACACCGTGGTAAAGCGCTTGCGTCACTATTCAAGACTCTCAAGGAGCAAGCTCTGTAATGCACAATGCAGCGCTAATACCACCCGCACTTAGCCTCTATGTACACATCCCATGGTGTGTACAAAAGTGTCCGTATTGTGATTTTAACTCTCACGCTCTGAAAGCCGAGATCCCTGAAAAAGAGTACATCGATGCACTGCTTGAAGATCTCGATACTGATATCGAAAAATATCAGCTCAATGGTATGCCTCGCCCACTGCATTCGATCTTTATTGGTGGCGGTACCCCAAGCCTGTTTTCTCCTGAAGGAATTGGCCGATTGTTACAAGGCATTGAACAGCGCATCCCGTTCAAACCTGAAATAGAAATCACCATGGAAGCCAACCCGGGAACTATCGAAGCTGAGCGTTTTGCAGGTTACCAAAAGGCAGGCATTACTCGAATCTCGGTGGGTGTGCAAAGTTTTGAGCAAGAGAAACTGGAAAGACTTGGGCGTATTCATGGTCAAGATGAAGCGGTAAATGCTGCTCATTTAGCGCATAAGATTGGATTGAATAGTTTCAATTTAGACTTAATGCACGGCTTACCCGAACAGAGTATTGAACAAGCGTTGGCTGATTTGGATAAAGCGATAGAACTCGACCCTCCGCACTTATCTTGGTATCAGCTAACAATAGAACCTAACACCATGTTCTATTACAAAACACCAACGCTGCCTGATGATGATGACCTTTGGGATATCTTCGACCTAGGCCATAAGAAGCTCGCAGACGCAGGGTATGTGCAGTACGAAATTTCAGGCTACAGCAAGCCGGGATATCAGTGCCAACATAACCTCAACTACTGGCGCTTTGGTGACTATCTAGGTATTGGCTGTGGCTCTCATGGCAAGCTGAGCTTTACAGATGGACGCATTGTTCGTACCACTAAGGTTAAGCACCCTAGAGGCTATTTGGCGGCTTACCAGAATATGGTGAAGCCTTATATTTCGGATGCATTTGAAGTAGCAAACGAAGATCGCCCTTTCGAGTTTTTCATGAACCGTTTCAGGCTGATGGAAGCATGCCCTAAGCAAGATTTCATTGATACGACAGGACTTGGTTTTGACGCTGTTCAGCCAACAATTGAGTGGGCAAAAGAGCTAGGCTACTTGAACGAAACCGACACTCATTGGCAGATCACTGAAAAAGGAAAGCTGTTTCTCAATGATCTGTTAGAAGCCTTTATGGCAGAAGAAGACGAGTAGTTCGAGATTCGAGAAGCATTGCGTAAGGGTTGGCTTTAGGGTCAACCCTTTTTGTTTTATAGCCCTCTCTCGGAGCGAAGCGTTCTATAGGACAACGTCCGTGCTCGAATCTTTCTCTTAGAAAATAGAACGACCAATTCGCTCTGAAAGCAACTCTAGAGCCTTAGTACCTGCGAGCGAGTTGCCAGAAGGATCAAGCTCTGGAGACCACACCGCAATCGTCATTTCGCCAGGAACGATAGCAATAATACCGCCACCAACGCCCGATTTTCCTGGCATACCAACACGGTAGGCAAACTCACCAGCCCCATCGTACAAGCCACACGTCGCAAGCAAAGCATTCAACTGCTTGGTTTGAACTGGCGTGATGATCTCTTTCTTGGTTTGAACCGACACGCCTTTGTTTGCTAAATAGCTAAAGGTTTTTGCCAAATCCACACACGTCATTTTAAGCGCACAAGCGTGGAAGTAGTTATTCAGAACTGGGATAACATCATTCTCAAAATTACCAAATGAACGCATCAAATAAGCAATGGCAGCATTACGATCGCTGTGCATCATTTCTGAAGCCGCTACCACCTTGTCATACACAATATGAGTATCACCCGATAACTGACGCACAAACTCTAACAAGCGGTGCCTAGGCGCAGACAAGCGGCTTTGTAGTAGGTCTGCAACGACAATTGCCCCCGCATTGATGAACGGGTTGCGGGGAATACCATACTCCATCTCAAGCTGAATCATCGAGTTAAAGGCTTGACCAGAAGGCTCTTTGCCTACTCTTTGCCAAATCTCTTCAGGCTTATATAGCACCATAGCTAGCGTCAGGCTCAAGGCTTTAGAAATAGATTGCACAGAAAATGCTTCTTCAGCATCGCCTGCTTTAATCACCTCACCTTCATTGGTGTATACCGCGATCGCCAGTTTCTGGTTCGATACGCGAGCCAGTGCAGGGATATAATCAGCGACCTTTCCCTGTCCAATTAAAGGACGAACTTCGTCTAAGATCTCGGCCAAAATAGCTTGAGTTGGTTTCATGTGCGCTTACTTCTATATTGTTATTTTTGTAGGGGTGTAACATATACCAATCGTAGTAAATAACTGCTCACTCTAGCTTGTTAAAATGCTCGATAACTGCGTTAGAATTTTTGATTGTAGAGTAACTACTTATCGAAAAATGCTGCCTTGTTCTCAAGCCTTTTTCCTACGCTATTTCTGATCACTTACTTACTGTGATTGGTATTACTTTCTGTCGTTAAGCCTTTACTGAAATAAAAGCCTAAGGACAAAAAAGCCAACATTACAATAATGTTGGCTTTAATCAATCCCATAAAGTGTAGGGGTTAAACCCTAAGTCGGATTACCTTTCACTTAATTTGATTCGAAGTTACTTAGTACGCTTGAACTTAATGTCCCAAACACCATGACCTAAACGGTGGCCACGCGCTTCAAACTTAGTTAGCGGGCGCTCATCCGGACGAGGGATGTAATCACCATCTTCAGCGATGTTTTCGAAGCCTGGAGCTACGTTCATCACTTCAATCATATGTTCTGCGTAGTTTTCCCAGTCTGTTGCCATGTGGAAAACACCAGTATCAAGTTGAAGCTTGCCGCGAACCATCTCTGCAAACTCAGCCTTAACGATACGACGTTTATGGTGACGAGCTTTGTGCCATGGGTCAGGGAAGAACAGTTGCAGAGTATGCAGGCTGCTATCTGGGATCATGTGTTCAAATACTTCTACAGCATCGTGACACATTACACGCAGGTTAGTTACGCCAGCATCGCGAGCTGTACCTAAACACGCACCAACACCCGGGCTATGAACTTCAATACCTAAGAAGTTTTTCTCAGGTGCGTTCTTTGCCATTTCAACCAGTGATGCACCCATACCGAAGCCAATCTCTAGTACAACCGGGTTATCGTTGCCAAATACTTCTTTCCAGTTAAGAAGCTCTGGGTTGTAGTCGATACCCATTGTTGGCCAACATTCATTCATCGCGTTCTCTTGGCCTTTTGTTAAGCGGCCTTCGCGGCGAACAAAACTACGGATCTTACGAACCAGTTTGCCGTCTTCAGTATATTCGTTAGTGGTCACTTCACTCATTGATTTTTGCCTGCACATTGATTAATCAAAGCGGGGATTATCCAAAGAATTGCCTTCGGTGCAAGTCTTTCCGTGGATAAATTCCCACACAATTTGTCTGTTTTACATCCAACGTTAAGTGTGGTGCAATTTCGCTTCTAATAATAGCAAAGCATAGAGCATGTCGTGACTCCTTTCGCAACCGCCATATTAAAGTGGTATGACGCCTACGGGCGTAAAGAATTACCTTGGCAACAAAACAAAACCGCCTACACCGTTTGGCTATCTGAAATCATGCTTCAGCAGACTCAAGTCGCCACGGTGATTCCATACTACCAACGATTCTTAGAACGCTTTCCAACGGTTATCGACCTAGCGAACGCCGAACAAGATGAGGTTCTGCACTTATGGACAGGGCTTGGTTACTACGCACGAGCTCGCAATCTACATAAAGCAGCCAAGATCGTTGCTGAGCAATATGGTGGTGAATTTCCGCTTTCTATCGAAGAGATGAACGCGCTACCGGGGATTGGTCGCTCAACAGCAGCAGCCGTCTTATCATCGGTTCATAAACTTCCTCATGCGATTCTTGATGGCAATGTAAAACGAACGCTTGCGAGAAGTTTTGCCGTTGAAGGTTGGCCGGGGCAAAAGAAAGTCGAAAACCAGCTTTGGGAACACGCCGAAGCACATACTCCGAACAAAGATGTCGATAAGTACAACCAAGCAATGATGGACATGGGTGCCATGGTTTGTACCCGTAGCAAGCCTAAGTGCACCTTGTGCCCGATTGAAAGCATGTGTGAGGCCAAGAAGCTCGATAGACAGCTCGACTTCCCTGGCAAAAAGCCTAAGAAAGAAAAGCCAGTAAAAGACACATGGTTTGTGATTCTGTATCACGACAACCAAGTGTGGCTCGAACAGCGCCCTCAATCTGGTATCTGGGGCGGATTGTTTTGTTTCCCTCAAAATGAAAACGCAGAGATCGAACATCAACTAGATCTTCGTTCGATCAAAGACACTCAAGCCAATTCGATCAAGACCATGATTGCGTTTAGACACACTTTCAGCCACTACCACTTAGATATCACGCCAGTATTAGTGAAATTAGATAAACAACCAGATTTGATAATGGAAGGGGCTAAAGGTCTCTGGTATAACTTATCAAAACCGGAAGAAATTGGCCTAGCCGCTCCTGTAAAGCAGCTTATTGAGAGCCTACCCTTTGAACTGAACGACGACGTTTGAATCAACGAACGCGATAAGAGGAACCACTATGAGCCGCACTGTATTTTGTGCTCGCCTTCAAAAAGATGCTGAAGGCCTAGATTTTCAACTTTACCCAGGTGACTTAGGTAAGCGTATCTTTGACAACGTGTCTAAAGAAGCTTGGGGACAATGGCAAAGCAAGCAAACTATGCTTATCAATGAAAAGAAGCTAAACATGATGGATCCTGAGCATCGTAAACTTCTTGAAACTGAGATGGTTAACTTCCTTTTTGAAGGTAAAGATGTCGTAATTGATGGCTATACTCCACCAAGCGAATAAGACATTTATTTAAGCAATTTTTAATGACATCATGGTTAACGCTGCGATGTCATTTTTGTATGAGGAACTATGAAAAAGCTAAGTTACTTCCTAACAGCCATGTTATTAACTGGCTGCAGCCGTGAATTTGTCGAAAGCATTTATGATGTCAATTACGAGCCAACCAACCGGTTTGTGAAGAATTTAGCTGAGCTACCCGGACAATTTGAAAAAGATACCGGGGCGCTAGATTCATTAATAGATAGCTTTTCAGGCAACATTCAAAAACGTTGGGGTAGCAGTGAAATCAAGATAGCAGGTAAGAGTAACTATGTGAAATACATAGATAATTACTTAAGTCGTTCAGAAGTGAATTTTAGCCAAGGCCTGATAACGGTGGAAACGGTTTCCTCTACCGAACCGAAAAAACACCTCAAAAATGCGATCATGACGACCCTTTTGACGCCAGATGATCCGGCGCATGTCGATCTATTCTCTTCTAAAAGCATCAAGCTAGAAGGCAAACCTTTCCTCTATAATCAGGTCGTAGACCAAGAAAAAAAGCCCATTCAATGGACTTGGCGAGCGAACCAGTTTGCGGATTACCTGATCGCGAATAACCTAAAAACCAAAGAAGTCGACTTTAAAAAAGCCTACTACGTTGAAATCCCAATGGTGGCCGACCACGCTAGCCAGCGTAGTTATCAATATGCCGACATCGTTCGACGAGCGTCTCAGCGTTATGACATCCCTGAAGATTTAATCTACGCTATCATCAAGACAGAGAGTAGCTTCAACCCGTACGCCGTAAGCTGGGCTAATGCTTATGGTCTTATGCAGGTGGTACCTAAAACCGCTGGTCGAGATGTATTTGAACACGTCAAAAAGAAACCTGGTGAACCAAGCCCTGAGTACTTATTCAATCCAGAAAACAACATTGATGCTGGCACCGCATACTTTTACATCCTTAAAAATCGTTATTTGAAAGACGTAAAAAACCCATTAACGCTTGAATACAGTATGATTTCAGCCTATAACGGCGGTACTGGTGGCGTACTCAATACCTTCAGTAAGGACAGAAAGCGAGCAATGCAAGACTTAAACTCGCTGCAACCGAGCCAAGCCTACTGGGCGCTTACCAAGAAGCATCCAAATAAAGAGTCGCGCCGATACCTCGAAAAAGTAACGCAATTCAAAAAAGAATTTAACCAAGGTAAAACATAACCCTCACTTTTGAATAAAAAAACAACTAACGAACGTTTTTTTTAATTATTTTCAAAAAAGGTGTTGACGGTTATGCAGAAAATCCGTTTAATAGCGCTCCGTTGCCCGGATAGCTCAGTCGGTAGAGCAGAGGATTGAAAATCCTCGTGTCGGTGGTTCGATTCCGCCTCCGGGCACCACAATTTGATTTGTTGGTGTCAACACTCTTTAACAGGGAGTGGTAGCACGGACGAAAGCATAAAGAATTTAGTGTGCCGACTTAGCTCAGTAGGTAGAGCAACTGACTTGTAATCAGTAGGTCACCAGTTCGACTCCGGTAGTCGGCACCATTCTTTTGCCTCGATAGCTCAGTCGGTAGAGCAGCGGATTGAAAATCCGCGTGTCGGTGGTTCGATTCCGCCTCGAGGCACCATTATTTGGTGCTTAACAAATAATGGTCTTTATAGACCTGATGTTGACACAAATAATTCCCCTTTAGTTCAGTTGGTAGAACGGCGGACTGTTAATCCGTATGTCGCAAGTTCAAGTCTTGCAAGGGGAGCCA
>NZ_JBFRTU010000090.1:0-6380 GCF_041474275.1 Vibrio sp. 10N.222.52.B7
CTTTTCAACGATTTCGGCTTTAACAAATCCGACAAATTCCGATTGGCTTGCTGTTTGGAGTTGACGCCGTTTGGCAAAGAACGTGGATAAACTCAGTCCATGCTCTTCACAAAAAGCGCGTTGGGTAACACTGCTGCTTTCATATTGTTCAAACAGTGATTGCCATTCTAGGTTGGTACGTCGTTTTACCATTTCAACTCTCCTTTGGGTTGGAGAGTTGATCTTATTCTTCGTGCTGAAGGATTAGAATGCGGTGTTCATGGCACGCTTACGGATTAGCTGGCATTGTTATCCCCTTAAAAATCTAGACGACAACTATGCTGACACGGGGGGAAACAGCCGATCGCAATCACCGAAATACGCATAAGCGACATATTGTTTTTTAAAGTTAACTGGGCTTAGATATCCAAGAGCACTGTCCTTCTTGTTCGATTATAATCAACTTCGATGTGCTTGGATGAAAATACGCAAGTGCTTGATGCATCTCTTCTCGCGGGTGAGGTGTTGCGTTTCAAGTGGCGGAGAGCCTTTAAATCAGAATGCTACCCGAACAAAAAAATGGCCATAAGAAACTAAGATGTTTCATGGCCACATTGTTAGATTAATGTTAAATAAATTGAGCTACGGATACTCCCCATATTTCAGCTTAGTATTAACACAATCATTTACCATCGATAGCCCAAACTAACTGTATATGCTTCTCTTGTTTCACCTTTATTATAAAGGGCTGTGATATTATAGTGTTTACCTATTTGCTTATTAAAACCAATCAAATAAGCCCATTGATTTAGAGAAACATCAACGTCATAAGTGAACTCACCTTGTAACGCATCTACATAACCTAGATTACCGGCTAACGTAGAATCTAAGCCTTGATATTCAGCACCAATTAATAACTGAGCTCTATAATCAACAAGCTGATAACCAACCATTGGTTGAGCAACAAACAGAGTATCACCCCAGCTCGAAGAGCCCTCTAATCGTGTTTGAGATGCGGTCATATTAAGCGTGGCGAAAAATTCTTTATACCCGACGGCTAGTGTAGTACCCACACCTAACAGATCATAGTCAAGACTTAAAGGAAGCTTCAATCGACCAGGGCTACACAGAGGGAGTCCTTCATTGCTTAGCGCACTACATAAGGCATCACCTAATCCAGGATCGATGCCGTTTAAACTATCTTTAACTTCGTTTAAACTCTCCGATGTATATTGCGCATCAATGGTTGCCTTAACTTTAATCTTTCCAGCTAAAGCGTAAACATTCCAGAAAGGCAAAATATAGACATCTCCCCTTATACTAAAACTCTCAGCATTAACTTTGGCGAAGGTCTCTGTCGGTTCAAAGTCCTTATCTAAATTCTGAAGGCCTAATGCTCCGAGACCTAAATTAAAAGATTGAAAGCCAAGATCCATATCTTGATTGCGATAAGCGACAGAAAAACCGTATGGAAGAGGAATATCAATACCTTGTCTACGGACTAAGTCTCCCATCAGTGGGAAAAAACTACTGACCTCGACCTTTTCTTCTCGAATACGAGGATCTGATGCTTCTTCAAGCTTTTCACTATCTAGAACTTCGACACCATCTACATCGTCATAAAAAGCGACGGGAGTCATGAGCAATGACAGAGTAAGCTTTTCTTTTTTTCTAGTTACTCCGTTTGCCACAATGGTTTTGCTTTTAACGTAAAATTGACCATTGTAACGCTCACTGATTAAGATTTCTTGTCTATAATCCTCAATTCTATAAGTACCATAGGTAAATGGTTGCGAATTAGTGATCACCATTTTAACAGGCTTGCGATCTTCAACACTTATCTCAACTCGCATGAAACGAAAATAGGCGACATCTTGAGGTAGTTGATACTTAGAATAGTTAAAACGTACAATTGCACGACGTTCATCTAATTCTTCAACGGTAACCGAAGACCGATCGTAACTATCTGAGTAGGCGCGAAGTCGATATTCTGTTTTAGTCAAATATTCAATGGAGTCTATCGCTCCACCATCTTCTGAGAGTGAAGGTTCACCATCGATTTGAGAAATTTGATCCTGAAAATATTTAATCCTCAAATCAATATTTCCCTTTAAATCTGTTGTTTGCACTAAATAAAAAGATGAAGATGAAGCCTCCTCATTAATTGAAGTGACTTTACGAACGTGCTCAACAATATGATCACCTTGAGATAAAGTACTAATACCATACTTAGGTAGGTGTTCCGGTATGCCATACTGCTCAAAAATCGAAGCTTCCTTTGCATTAGCAATATTAGAGAGTATCAAAATAAAAGAAAAGAAACTTACGCACCAAGATCTACGAAATAAAATAAAAAAAAATTTCGATGATTTACTTTCATCTCTATCCAACAAACTCTATTTAGCATATGTAGCATCATTCCTACCTCACTGTAATAAAAGACGACTTAGTAAATAGCATCACAAATACCTTGTGATGTGCTAGCATCAATACCCATATTTATCGTAGCATCCCACGCTGTAATATTCTTGTTTATTTCGCCACCATCATCCGTGGCATTATTAACTATCACCAATATGTTATCTGTATCTTCTTGGTATCGATATTCAGGGTTGAATAATTCATCGCTAAACCACAAACTCGATACTTCTCCCATAAGAAGAAGGTCACCTTCATCAGGCGCTATCTTCGTTCCGCTTTGGTTATATAATCGATTAAACACAAAAGGAATTTCAGCTTGGTTACAGGCTTTTCCACCGAAGCAAGCCAAATTACCTATTGTGTCAAAAATAGAGTCTTCAATCAGCTGGTTATTAAAACTTGCGACATAGTCAAAATGATAAATGATAGGAGTGATGTCATGATCGACTTCTTTTGCGTAATCACGAATAGCACATTTATATATCAATTGATTATTTAATTGATTAAACTTTCTTATCTCTTCTGATACCCCATCTAAAGTGGTAGGATTTTCCGATGGTGAGAAATCATCAAAGCGTAAAGGCGTTTCGGTCAACCGATCTACATATAGGATTGATGATATTAACGTGTACGCAGGTATATCTGCTATTTGTGGCAAATCACGAATATCATCACTATCTCCTATTAAAAATAGGACAACATCAAGTAATTTAATACCCGGTAATAATTCTATGTTAATCAAGAATAGTAACTTTAACTCCGCTATATAACTATCCGTTTCATTGTTATTAAATCCTATAATAGAAGGGACGGTTAAAGGAGCTTCATGAGCGAGGCTTGTTACGTGATAGCCTGGGTATTCCTCATATTCTGTGCAAACCCCAAGGAATGTCTTTATGCACTCACGATGGGACTCAATGTAGGGTGAAAAGGGAAGTAATTTCGCTCGCGGTTCGATTGCTGCAATATCCGATGCGTATTTCAAAGTAAGCTTCGCCACAATCGATTCCGTGCTATCGCCATCTTCAATCCAGCCCAAGATGTCACTGACCATACTTTCGATGGTTTGGTCAGGTAAACCAAACAAGCGTCCCGTTATTTCTGCTTTTACTTGTTTTTGTAGTTCTAAAATCTGATCAACCGTCAATTGGTTAATACTTAAATCAGGATACAGCGTTGCCATTGCAGTTTCTAAAGTGTCGTATTGGTCTTTCGCTGCAGCGTATGATTCAAATGAAAGTCCGAGCGGTAAACTTTGCATAATCGCTCTGCTAAAGAAATTACCGGCAATATCATCTTCAGGATCGCGCTCTCCACTGGTTGTTTGCTGAAGCGCATTAATTGATGTCGCACCAGCACCTTGCCCAAATACAGTGACGTTTGTACTATCTCCGCCAAAGTCTTCGATATGTTGGCTAACCCACTCTAGAGCTCGCTTTTGATCACCAACCGCAAAGTTGCCCCCTTTCGTTTGACCTGCATCTTCAACCCACCGTTTTCCCAATAAACCAAGACGGTAGTTAAAAGTAACAGCGATAAAGGGGTTATCACTCATTGTACTTTGTGCAACGGCGACATCTGGAATTATATTGGGCAGGTGTCCAGATCCCGTTTCAAACGAACCACTATGGATATAAACATACACAGGTAATAAATCACCTGAAGTCGCATTATTAGGTCTCCATACGTTCAAGTAAAGGCAGGTCTCTGAGTACAATTCTGTTGAGCCAAACTGAGGGCATATATTCCCAAAGTCTGTATACGAATTATTTTCGGTCACCGCTTGTGCTAGAGGCAGCATCACACTGTGTTCAAAACGGTCAGGCGCACCGAAGAAAAAATCACCTTCGCTACTATCGCCCGAGTAAGCATAAGGTATCCCTTTGAACGTTTCTATTGTAACCAGTGAGGTACCGTCTTCAGTCGCAGAAAGTGAAGGGGCGACTGTGATTATTGGTTCTTTGAGGCCTTGTATAGTCACTTCACCTATTTGAGCCTCAAAAGTAATGGGTTGAGGTGATTCCTCTTCAGGAGCAGGGGTAAAGCTGAACTCAGTAGAATCATCACGACAACCGAAAAGTACAACTCCGATCAAAACCAAAAATGCTTTTGTCATCACTTACCTCTTCAATATCGAAAGTAAAGAACATTGCTATCACGCTTTGAATACCAAAATCAATCTTCTAATATTAGACTTAAAAATCAGAAAAGGTGGACAATATTACAATTACAGGTTCTGTCGTAAACAGTGGTGATAGGTTAAACTCTTCATCAAAATTCACCACTGCCGACGCTATGGCCATCAAATTTACAGGCGCCACTTTCCTTCCGACATCATTCTTCCGGCTGTTCGTTATTACGTTTCTTATAAGCTGATCTACCGTGAAACCGAAGAGATACTCAATGAGCGAGGTATCGATGTTGATCACTCAACCATCAATCGGTGGGTTATCAAATACGCCCCACTATTGGAGCACAGAGCACACCGAAGAAAGAAGCCTGTCGCTACTTCGTAGCGGATGGATGAGACTTACATTAACGTCAAAGGCCAGTGGAAGTATTATTACCGAGCCGTTGATAAATGCGGTAATGTGATTGATTTTTTACTGTGCGAATACCGTGACGAGAAGGCAGCTCGCGCCTTCTTCACCAGGCAATTAGCCATAATGGCTTGCCCGAAAAGGTCGTGATAGATAAGAGTGGTGCTAACGCATTAGCGTTACATAATATCAACGTCAGCCTTTGGTTAACGGGGAAGATGCTCAATCTAATTGAAGTGCTTCAGGTAATGTATCTGAACAAAGTCACCGTAGAGTGAAAGGTAAAATGCACCAGTGCCTAGGGTGGAAATCTGATGAAGGAGCAAAAGCTACTCTTGCAGGGGTAGATCTTTGGACTATGATTAAGAACGGACAGCTTGATAACCTAAATATGCTTGTCGTCAGTGCGAGAAAACAGGCGACAGCAGCCGAATCGTTCAGAAGCCATCCCCTCAGAGCCTCATCCCTAAAAGCTTCGCCACAGAAAGTTTGCTGACCAACATCATTCTTGGAAAATACCAATACGCGATGCCACTTTATCGTCAAGAATCGCTGTTTACCCAGTCGGGTATCGAGCTATCACGTACCACCATGGCTAGGTGGGTCATCCAAGTCAGTGAGAAGTTCGCCCCGCTGTATGCCGCCTTGAAAGAGCACCTACTTCAACAAGTGGTGGTTCAAGCGGATGAAACGCCGCTCAATGTGCTCAAAGAAGAGAAGCAGTGTTATATGTGGCTCTACTGCTCAGGCGCTGACTCACCCGAAGCGGCACTGCCGAATGTGAAAAATATTGCCTTGTACGACTATCAAAACAGTCGCGCGAGGGCTTGTCCCGTGGACTTTTTAGGTGACTACAACGGTTATCTACAAACCGATGGCTACGCGGCTTATGATGGACTTCATCACGTCACCAAGGTAGGGTGCTTAGCGCATGCTCGTCGCAAGTTCATGGATGCTAAAAAGCTTCAAGGGAAAGGTAAATCAGGCAAGGCTGATAAGGCGCTGGCTAAAATCCAAAAACTCTACGGGATAGAATCACGCTTAAAAGGTGCGCCTGCCGAAGAGCGAAAAGCAGAGCGTCAAGCGCTTGCCAAGCCGATACTGGATGAGCTTTACCAATGGATGACAACCCAGAAGGTGATAGGCTCTAGCCCACTAGGCAAAGCAATAAAGTACACGCTCGGGCAATGGCCTAAACTCATTCGTTATATCGACGATGGTCACTTATCTATCGATAATAATCGCGCTGAACGCGCAATTAAACCGCTGGTTATTGGCAGGAAAAATTGGCTATTCTCCAACACACCAAATGGCGCTGAGGCGAGCGCGATGCTTTACAGTATCGTCGAGACTGCAAAAGCCAACGGCCTTATCCTCTATGACTATATGGTCAAGTGCATGAAAGAGCTAGCAAAAGCAGAGCCCGATATCGATGCACTC
>NZ_JBFRTU010000091.1:0-239 GCF_041474275.1 Vibrio sp. 10N.222.52.B7
AATTTTTCAACAAATGAATTAATTATCACAGAGTCAGTTAAAATAGGGACTTTTTTTCTCAAATTACCATACCTCGACAGGTGTTTTTACCATATTATGCTTGATATCATTATTAGTATACTTATGATTAATGCAGTGAAAACAGAAAGATGATTAATAGATATGGCTAATTCAATTTACCGAAGCGTCCATCTTCAATCGATAGATGCTAACAACACAGTTTGGCGTGCTAAGTTAAA
>NZ_JBFRTU010000091.1:1016-1593 GCF_041474275.1 Vibrio sp. 10N.222.52.B7
ATTCAGGGCAACCTAGCTGCCGTGAAAAAGAGTATTGATTGGTGGATTGATACCGCATCTATTATTGATCCAAAAGAATTCATGTCATTAAATAAGTCGAGAGGAACTGGTGGCTCGACTGAAAACTTCAACGGCTACCAAATCAAGAATGACACCGGTGAGCCTAATGCGTGGTATTGCATGTTTAACGGTCGCTTAATCAAAGGCGGCAAGGTTGCAATCCAACGCCATATAGAAGCTTACTTACTCGCAAAACAAAAAGCAGAGCAACAAAAGAAGTAAATTATGAGCCTAGTATATTCAACAGAAACAGGTCGCATTAAGCCTGAAGAAGAGAAAGTCCAACGTCCTAAAGGCGATGGTATCGTTCGAATCCAAAAAGAAACCAAAGGCCGTAAAGGCAAAGGCGTTTCTGTCGTAACTGGCTTAGACCTAGATGACGCACCATTAAAACTAATGGCAGCAGAACTCAAGAAAGTTTGCGGCTGCGGTGGCTCAGTAAAAGATGGCAACATCGAAATTCAAGGTGACGCGCGCGACAAGATCAAAGCGCACCTTGAAAAGAAAGGCTACAAAG
>NZ_JBFRTU010000092.1:0-41932 GCF_041474275.1 Vibrio sp. 10N.222.52.B7
ATTGATGGCAGTGCTAAAAAAGATATCACAGTGACCGTTCATGGCACCAATGATGCGCCAATTGCCTCGGCTGAAGTGCGTTTAGCGAATGGCTTAGAAGATAGCAAAATTGTCCTCACCCCAGCACTGCTACTTGCTAACACAACTGATATCGATGATAACGATATTGGCAAATTATCCATTGAGAACCTACACGCCGACCATGGTTCGATATTAATTAATGGCGATGGCACCTTTACCTTTACGCCAGAAAAAGACTATAACGGCGATGTCCATTTTAGCTATGACGTCAAAGATGCCCACGGTGGTGTGACCCACACCGGTGCATCAACAACACTCTCGGCAGTTGGCGATGCTGCGATCTTCGCCGGAGATAAAAGCGGTCAAATAACAGAAGATCGCCACGTACAAGGTGATGCCCAACATACGATATTTGTCACTGGCGTGTTGAATGTTATCGATCCTGATGCCGGTGAAGATCATTTTTACGACACTCGTAATGCCCATGCGATCAGTGATCCCTATGGCGGTCATCTGACCATTGGAAAAGCCGGTGATTGGGCTTATTCGGTTCCCAATGCCAATATTCAGCACTTAGCGGCAGGGCAAGTCGAGCAGGTTCAATATGAAGTAACGACCGCTGGTGGTGATAAACAAATTATTACCATCAATGTGCATGGCACTAATGATAAACCAACAGTTTCTGAAGTTATCGCAGGTGCACATAACATTGATGAAGATGCTGCAAATGCGACCTCTGGGCAAATTATTATCAGCGATGTTGATCATAGCGATCAACATTCTGTCAGTATTGATAGCCAACATCAGCCACAGTATGGTTCTGTTACCTATAATAGCAATACACAAACTTGGGTCTACACACTTAATAACAGCAATAGCCATGTTAATGCTTTAAATAATGGTGAACAATTGACCGATAAGTTTTCTCTATTAGTCGATGATGGACACGGGGGCATTACAACTCAAGAAGTTGAAATGCGCATTGATGGACACAGCGATGTTCCACCAATGCCAACCCTAGTTGCCCCTGCAAAAATTACCGGCAGTGCAGGCAATCAGGACCTGCATGCCTCAATCGGAATTCCTCCAATTATTCACCAAGGAACGCCTACGCCAATGACAGGCTGGGGAATATCAGATCACCACGGACACTCTCTCACTGCATTACACGGTCAATTTGGTACTTTGCATGTCAATCCTGCAACCGGAGAGTTGAGTTACGATTACCAACAAACTTCATCAGGCGTCGTTAAGACACATACAGGAGGCTCTTACGGTAGTGGTACAGACGAAACCGACTCGTTTGTTTTAACCCTAGGAGGCGATCAAAACTCACAAGTCGCGGTGCACCTACATTTGCACTCGCAATCCGTCCATGGAAACAGCGGACATCACATTGACCAAACCACACTAACTGGCATGGATTTATCGCCAATCGCTCCACCACCTCCTCCAGCACCCGGCATGAGCCAAGCGGATGAACCGGATGCCTCTTTCAGCACCCCTGATGAAGTTACTCTTAATTTTGATGAGGTGACGGCAAACCTAGAACATACAGCGATAGGCGAACACGAACAGCGTTCTGGTGCCCATGCTTACCTAGACGCTCTGGGTATTAATGCTGACTCGCCGTCTATAGATTCACCGTCACACAATGTACCAGTAGCGCATGATATCGATATCATTTTCAGTGATGCCGAGAGTGCTTATGGGGCTGAGCAAACTGACGATGGTATGAGTGATGGGCTGTCTCACCATACCGATAACCCATCTATTGATGATTCTTTACACCATCATAATGACGTTGACGGACTGCCTGACATAGACCCAAATAACTAGAACATCACCCCTTCGGTTAGATAAAAAAAGGAGCACGGCATGTGCTCCTTTTTTATGCAAGCCAGAGTGGAGGACTTTACCTCTCTCCAAACGCCACGCTAACATTGGTATAAATCGGTTTCCATAAGTATTGGAACACCGACTTCTCGCCAGTTGTGATGTCTACTTCACCCGTCATACCCGGCAGTATGGAAAAGCTTTCAGGGTTATCACGGAAGTAAGGCGTATCAACCGACACTACAACTTCATAATAGATCTCGCCACGTTCGCTTTGACTTGTGGTCGGTGAAATACTCTCTACCGCCCCTTTTAAAGCCCCAAAGCGGCTGTAATCAAACGCATCAATCTTGACTCGAGTGGGCTGCCCAACACTCACAAAACCAATATCTCTTGGGGACAAACGTGCTTTGAAGTCAGCGTTCCCTCCGACAGGCACAATTTCAACTACCGTGCCACCCGGCTGAATAACACCACCATCCTGCGTGCTTGGTATGCTTTGCACCAAGCCTTGTAGCGGTGACACTAACATAGTGTTCGTCAATTTAGCTTGGCTTGAACGAACTCTAGCATTCAATGCTGATAAGTCAGATACGGCTTTAGAACGATCATCGCTCACTTTAGCTTTCGCTTCCGCCAGAAGCTGTATGATTTTTTGGTCATTACTGTCAGCTTGTCTAATCAATACCGACTTCTTACCACGAGCTTCTTCGATTTTCTGTTCGATACTGGCCAATTTTTGTCGCATTTCAAGCACACGTAAACGTGAAATGTTACCCGCTTTATAACCCTTCTCCAGTATGTTCAACTCTTGCTTAGTCGCATTTAACTCTTTCTCATAACTCGGCAAGGCCTTTTCTACGCTACGAAGCTGCTCTGCAATTTGCTCGCTCTCTTTCTCAAGCACCACACGCTTTTGGAAGTAGAGGGCTTTTTGCGCGTTCAGCTGCGCTTTTTGCTGGCTGACGATCTCTGGGTAATCGACCTCAAACTCAGCAAGGTTAGGCTCACGTTGCTCAAGCAACGCATTCATACGTTCCACACTGGCTAAAAGCGTCACTTGTTGGGACTTTAGCTCTTCAAGGGCGGTACGCTGGAAAGTGGCATCAAACTCAACAAGCGGCTGGCCTTTCTCTACCAACTGGCCTTCTTTAACAAGAATTTGCTTTAACTTACCGCCAATCGCACTTTGTAATACTTGCTTCTCGCCTTCCGGAATCACAGCACCTTTGGCTTTGGCGATTTCATCAACTTGAGTGACTACAGACCAAGTGGCAAAAGCAATAACACATAAGGCAACCGACCATGTGGCCAGCGCCAATGTACGAGCCGTATTTTGTGATTCAACAAGCTCACCGTAGCGCTTGCCCTTCTCGATAGATTGTTTAGTCATTAGCGACTCCTTGCTTAGACTCTGATTGTTCTTGTTGGGCTGCATTTTGTTGAGCAGACGCCTCTTGAGTTGACGGCTGTAGCTCTTGAGATAACGGTTGCTCAGATAACTGCGGTTCTTGAGAAGCTTGAGGCTCTGAAGGCTGTTCCTGCTTCGAAGACTGCTCCGGCTCTAATGGACCGGCATAAACCACTGCACCTTCATTTAATACCACCACTTTATCGGCAAGCTTGATTAAATCCGGATCGTGGGACGTGTAAATCACCGTTGCTTTTCCTTTTTTCGACTGCACAAACTCACCAAATATACGTTTAGCATTTGGGTGAGCATCAGGCACAGGATTATCCATTAAGAACATTGGGTAGTCATAAACCAGCGCTTTTGCATCAATGAGGATCTGCGCGACGCTGCCAGACAACATGTCAAAAAGGCTGTCCGGCTGAATACTGCTGATGGAAGTATCGAGCCCACCTGATAATGTCTCGAACCAACGCTTTCCGCCGACCATTTCAATTGCAGAGATCATTTTCTGAGCTTCGACTTTGTGACCGTCGTTTAGCCACTCTCGAATACTCAGCGTAAGCAAATCAGGATATGCGGCTCGAATGAAACACCAGTGGCGATAAAGCTGCGGGTCGTATTGAACGAGGTTAACGCCTTCAAGCTCGACCATGCCATTTTGGATAGGCTGCAAGCCAGACAGCACTTCAATTAATGTTGATTTACCGCTCCCAGAAGGGCCGGTAATCGCGACAACTTCACCGGCTTCAATATCAAAACTCACACCATTCAAAGCGGGGCGACTCTGTTTGGGATAGCGCAGCGTCACTTGGTCTAATTTCAAGTTAGGCGCTACCACGGGTAACGGGTGATGCTGGTAACTGAATTCACGCTCAGACGGCTGAGACAAAATACGGTTCACTTGCAGCTTGGATTGATTAAAGCTATTAAAACGCATCGCGCTGTTTGCCAACACCTGAGCAGGACCCGTCACCTTAGATATCAACATCATTGAAGCAATCAAACCACCGGGCGTCATCACTTGTTCAAAAATAAGTCCTATGCCTAACCCCATCACGGCGAGTGTCGAGCCCACACCAATGAAATAGTAAATCGAGGTGTACCGACTCTGGAGAACCGATTGATTAAAGGTCACTGTTGAAGCAAGAAGATTGGCCTTTTTGAAGCGTTGAATCCAGTGCTCTGAGAATCCAGCACTGCGAATAAAGGCAAGCTTGGATGACAGCTCATTAGTCATGTTTTGACGATTCGTACCTGCCACTGTCGATTGCATCGAGCGCTTGCTGCTAGAGCGTATCGAGCGTTTTGCTAGCAAGTAATAAAGGATTAAAGAGACGACTGGAACCAGTACCAACCATCCGCCTAAAACTCCTATCGCTAGTACAAAAATTAGAATGAATGGTAGGTCAAATAACGCATTTCCTAATGGCCCCGATAGCACACCTGAAATACGCTCTGACAACATCACTTGGTTTTGCTGACTAGAAGAAGCTGTTTGCTGATTTTGAGCATAGCTATTACGAAGCAGACGCTGCACGAGGGATTGAGAAATCTCACGACTTACTCGGTTGGAAACTGAAGCAAACACTCGGCTACGTAATGTTCTCAACCAACCCATCATCACAAACAACAACGCCGCGCCAATGGCGATACCTTGCAACTCATGCCCTGCATCACCACCAATCACATGGTCATAAATCGACATCGTGATGAAGGGAACAGCAAGCGCAAATAAGTTAGTGATAAAGCTGACCAATAACAATTTAGGAATGATGGGGCGAAACGCATGTAACCTTTCACCAACCCAATCAGGAGAGGCCTTCTCTAATGGTGGCCCTTCGATAACAATACAAAACTGAGGGACATCGGTGATGTCGTTATTGGCATTAAAGGCAACAAATTGCTTGGATTCCAAATGACCAGAGACCAGCTCATGTTCACCAAGTACCAGTAAGACCAATTTATGTTCACCAACTTCATCTAGGTTGGCAACCAAGCGATAAGGCAGTGCAAGCCTGTCGAACAAGGCAAACATATCGTCGATTGATTCAATGCCATTTTCATCGACCCATTGATGTGCGAACAACTGGATATTAGCATTAACTTCCAACTGCTTAAGAACGGAAAGGCTCTCGGTTTCTAAATGATTCATCACCTCTTGTCGACCGCTGGTATCTGCACGGTTGTTCGTACCTGAAGGGTTACCAATATCTAAACGATTCATACGACGGCCTCCTGATTGCTCTCGCTGTCGACCGTAATAGCTCGACTTTCCACTGTAATGATTCGATTAGCAAATTCGCGAAGCTTCGAATGGTAGCTCACCATCAGTATCGTGCGTCCTGCCGTTACTTCTTCTTCCAACACCTTAGCTAGATTCCCAAGGGCGTCTAAATCAAGTGAAGAATCCGGCCTTTCCAACATGATTATGGGTTTATCACTTGCCAATTGAGCCGCGATATTGAGCATTTTCACGTTACCCATACTCAACAAAGAAGCACTCGTATGGCCAATTTGTGTCTCTAGTCCATCGGGTAATCGAGTAATCTCTTTGGTTAAACCCAAACGCTTTGCATAGTCACTGGCGCTTTGCGTTTTCTCAGGGTCAAACCCGCACAAGTTGTCGAGAATAGTACCCGACACCAACTGCCCTTTAACGCCACAGTAGGCAGCAATATTGGTTACGGATGCGATTGAAACTGCAGCTCCGTTAATGAAGCACTCACCCGCTTTTAGATCATCAATACCTGCAATCGACGACAATAAATGACTGTTGGTGTGGCGATCCTCACTCTCTAACAAAACCAACTCACCTTTATTCAGTGTGACATCTGCATGAGAGAGTTCACCATATCTTTCAACGGTCGCTTGCTTGATTTCCAACGTCTCAAAGTCAGATAAGTGGTTCTCAACTTGCTCAGAATCTGAAGATTCCGATAATGATAAGTCACTCAATTTTTCTATTGCCTGATTGGCACTGTGTATTGAATTAAGCTTAATTCGAACTCCCACCAGAGCACTCAAAGGTGCAACCGCTCTGCCAGATAAGATAGAACATGCCGCCAAGCCACCAGTAGTTAACTGACCATCCAACACCCACAAGCTCCCCGTAATTACGAGTAAAACTGACGTGGCTAATGCGGCAAGCTGAATACATTCTTGGGCAAAGGCGTTCTGTTCTTCTTCTCTCGCTTTAGACTGAGAGCGAACGCTATTGAGGGATTTAAACTGATTGAAGATTCGAGACTCAACAGCCTGACGTTTGATTCCTTGAATGGTTTGGCTCAGTAAAATCAAGAACGCTTTTCGCTCCCGCTCATCTTGGGAAGCTTCTTCACTTAAGCTTTTAACGCGAATAGAAGATAACCAAACGATTCCGAGAGTAATCAGCCAAACTGCCAAAGGTATCGCCACCAGCTCACCGCCGATGTAAGCCACCAAGCCCAAGAAGATCAAGGCAAAAGGCAAATCAATAAAGCCTGCAATCACACCACCGGAATACCAATCTTTGACTTTGGATACAGAACCAAGCCCCTCTTCCACGCCGCCAACACCAATGTGGCGGAGATGGCCTGATGAAGCCGTTGTTACTCTTTCAACCAAAGTTTGATAGGTCGCTTTCTCGGTATTGCTGGCCGCGGCTGACAAAAGCCAAGTACGCACAAACCGGATCAATGCTTCCATGGCAACAGCCAACGCTGCACCCGCCAACAACAAAGTGGCAGTACCGTAACTTTGGTTAGGTAAAATACGATCGTAAATTTGCAAAACCGTTAACGGAACGGCGAGAGAGAGAAGATTTATGAGTAAAGAAGGCAGTAAGACTTTCCCCACCACCCCTTTGTTTTTCATTGAACTTGCGGGCATACACAATCCTTATCCATGCTTATGAAATAAGATTGGTACACCATGTTGAGTATTGCAAGGTAACGGACTGATTTAACGTGTTTTTCAATATAAATATGACACAGATCTTTCTACACAAATCTGTGGCTATACCCGTACCTTAAAAACGCTCCTTACAAACGCTCGTTACAAGTGCTCCTTACAAACAATTGTCGTAATCCGTTATCGCCTGCTTTAACTTTGAAAAGTCTGAGTTACATAAATACGGTTTCAGCGCTTCAAATTTATCTGAGGGCCACTCGTATATTTTGAATGACATGAGTTCGTCAATAACGGACTCATCAAAGCGGTATTTGACGACTTTAGCTGGAGAACCACCGACAATGCTGTATGGAGCGACGTCTTTAGTCACCACACTATTCGCTGCAACCACAGCGCCTTCGCCAATCGTCACACCGGGCATCACCATCGCTCTCATGCCTAACCACACCCCATCTTCAATGTGAGTGTCACCTTTGCCAATGTAGGCATCGTCGATTACATCCATAAATGGATACAGCGAAAACCAATCAACTCTGTGGGTATGGTTGCCACCCATTAAAATCACAACCTCTGCGCCAATGCAGACATAATCGCCGATATGGAGTTCGTCGATTTCCCATCGAGGCTCCCACTGGCGGCTGACTTCGTCGCCATGTAAATAACGGACGACAGATTGCTCGAACCCATTATCCCAGCAATCGCTGTAATAACTGTGTTGACCTTTTACGTGAATATTGGGGTTGGTTACGACTTCATGCAGCAACTCGAATTTGGACCAATGCTTCTTTTGCATTTTTACCTCTGAATGATCTATTTAGTTTTATTCGTTAACTATCAAAATGTTCGACGATGCAAATCCAAGGTGCACAAACTAACGCCCTATAAACACAGGGTTCACTGGGATGAATAGTGAGTATCACGCTTAAATCATAGCAATGTCGCTAAAACTAAAGAGACGTCAGTGGATTCGAGGTTGCTTAAGAAGAGGAAGTAGTTTCAAAGTTTGCTCAGTTTTATCGATAACTTGGTTGGATAATTTACAGGCGTAGTGTATCTGTTTAGTCGCACCAATTTGACAGGAAGATGTGATTAATAAGGTTTCAAATTTCGTTTCATGGAATACGGAATGAACAAGAGCCTGCGCGATTACACAGGCTCAAACTTAGACTCTGCTATAAACTTCGGAGCTCGCTTGGAGCTAGGATCAGCGACTACATGCGAGCAAGCTGTGCTTTTCTGTCTTTATTCACCACACAAAAGTTACCGCGCTTAGTACGACATTTAGAGCATCGTTCGCATTCAACAGGGCTTCTATCCCCTTCCTTCCAACGCTTAACTAAATGGGGTTCAGAAAGCAGCGGTCTTGAAAGCGCGAAGTACTCAATACCCGTGTTGTTTGCAATCGCTTCGATAGCATCAAAATCTGTCAGGCCACCAACCGTGATAACTGGGATATTAACTTCTTGGCTGATCGCGTGACCATACTCATGGAAGTAGCCTTCAGCTTGAATGGTAAAACCATCGTGCGACTCGCCAATCATAGTGTCTGCTTTGCCATGAATATTACCTGACACGACAATGCCATCCACACCCACTTGTTCAAGCTTTTTACAGACAATACGTGTTTCCTCAAAGGTGACGCCACCTTCAAAAAACTCGGATGCCGTGAGCTTAACCAAGATAGGGAAATCATCACCCACCAGCTTACGTGTCGCGGTATAGATCTCTAACAAAAATCTCATGCGGTTTTCTAAGCTACCGCCGTATTCATCTTCACGTTGGTTGTAATAAGGGCTTAGAAATTGGTTAATCAGGTAAGTGTGAGCGGCATGAATTTCAACGCCATCAAAGCCTGACTTCTGTGCTCTCAAAGACGCTTGAGCAAACGCATCAACAATGTAGTCGATCTCGTCTTTGGTCATCGCTTTGCCTAGAGTTTGAGTTCCTTTTTCTGGAACCTCACTTGGTGCGTAGATTACTCGCTCGCCAAGGTCATGCGTGGTTTTGGTGCCACCATAAGCCAACTGCATCACGATTTTAGAGTCGTTGTCGTGCACCAGTTGAGTCAGCTTTTGATACTCTTCAATGAATGAGTCGTTATACATACCCATCATGCCTGCATTCGGCTTTTCTTCTTCAACAATGTTCGCGTAGCCCGTCACGATCAGGCCGACTTCACCTTGAGCCAACTCTTCATAGATAGCGTACAGTTTATCTGTCATATGCCCATCTTCGGTGGCCATATTTTCCCACGTTGCACTTCTCATGAAGCGATTCTTTAGTGTCATCTTGCCAATGTGGGTTTCTGTAAACAAAGTGCTCAAGTGTCTTCCTCTCAAAATCGTGTTACGCAAGTTACCCATTAAGCATGGGCACTGATTCAGGCGGATACTACAGAGAATAAGGCAGCGAAAACTTAATCTAGATTAAGAGAGCGGCACTCTCATGTGAGAAAGATATAGAAAGCATCAAAAAGAGATAAAAAAGATTGGAGAAATGGTAATAAAAGAAAGTCGCTAAGTTTTAATAAGCGACTTTGTTCAATTTAATCTGGACTAAGTCAATGGTTCTTACGAGAGGTGTCCGCCTGCGAATTTCTGCCTGCTAACAGTTATTTGAACTCATAGGTGTAAGACGCGCCAACACTGTTATTTTCACCGAAATCGTCCTCAGCAAAAATAGTGAAGAAGTTGAAGGATTGAGCATCACTCAACTTGAAGCTAGCACCGACGCCTGCCCAATACCCTGAATAATCATCAGACCCCATTGAACCGCCACCGAAGCCCATGATAGACCATTCATCAGTAATCGTTTTTAAACCAAACGCACCAATGTAGCCACCGTGTGTTGAGCTCGACATCAATACATAATCAGAGCCAACGTTATCATCATCGAAAACCGCCACTTCGCCATCATTATAACTGTAGCCAGCCATAGGGAAGATTTGCCAACCGAACGGCTCAATGTCGAAATAACTCAGTGGTATAAATGTGCCAATACTGTAGTTGTTCTTATAAGCATCGTTGTCATATTCAGAACGGCTAAAGTTGAAGTTAACAATACCCATAGGCAACAGCCATGAGCCGCCTATTCGCCATTCTTCGCCATTTGCGTTAACACGAGCATTGATCATTCGTGCTTCATCAAGCCCAATAGACCCAGAGAACTGCAGATCTTCGTTATAAGCAACGCCAGCTTTGGTTACGATTTTAGTCGGATCATCAGGGTGCTTCTCTTCAGCAAAAGCACCCGTTGAAAATAAAGACACTAAAGTAATGATTAGTAGATTACGTAATGTCATTAGAAGGTCGCGCTAACACCAACAAAGTGGATACGGCCATCGAACGAACCATTCAACAGATTAACTTGACCAAATCGACCATATCGATCCATCTCAACTGAACCCAAATCAGCGTATTCATAGAACACATCAATTAAGATGTCGTCCCAGTAGGTAGATGCGCCAACTGAGTAGCGGTACTGTTCACCCACAGGAAGGTCAACCCATTGCATTGACGGATCGTCTTGCGGAGAAGTTTCGTAAGAGAAGCCAGCTTTCAAACGCCAGTCTGAATTCAATTGATAATCCGCACCTACCGCAAATTTCCAAACGTCATCCCAGTCACGTTCAATCGGAACACCATTAATTGGACTTCCTGCTATTCCAAAATCAAGAACGGTTGTATCCCATTCACTCCAACGGTGGAACTGAATACTAGCAAGCAGGTCAAGTTGAGAGTTCAAAGCATAGCTCGCACTGACATCGATGATTTCAGGTAAAGCAATATCAGTTGATAATGAATTCAATACGCCTTGGTTAATAACGCCATTTACATCATTGTTAAACTCATGCTCTAGCTTAGAACGGTAACTTGCGCCCAGCTTAAGTTTATCTGTCGGTGTGTACATTACGCCAAGGTTATAGCCGTATGCCCAGTCAGTATCTTGCTTCGCAGTAAGCATTGACGTTGTTTGTTGGAATGCAGCCCAACTGAATTGCACACCCGCGCCTACTGACCATTGGTCATTCAGCTTATAACTCAGTGATGGGTTCACTTGCATTGCAGTAAGAGTGATATCTTCTAGAAGTGCAGCACCCGCCCAATCACTGCCGTAATCAAGGCTAGAGCCGCCAACAGCGCCAAGCGCGATACCAAGGTGTAATTTGTCAGTGACTTGATGCGCGTGGAAGACACCAAATGAAGGCATCACTGTATGTGCTTTACCGTCTTGCTTATCGCCGTTGTCTTGATACTGCATCTCAAGATCGAACGCCATGGTATTGATGGTCGTTTTGCTTTCGCCCATGTGAGACATAGTGGCAGGGTTTGTCCACATCGCCGCTGCAGATCGAGTGTAAACACCGTCGCCAGCACCAGTAGTACCAGCGTTGGCAACGACAGCTTCTTGCAAAAACAGGCCACTTGCGAATGCATTTAAGCTCGTAAAAATTGCAGTGGCAGCTAGAGAGTAAGTAAAAGTTTTGTTCATCAGAGCGCTCATTTAGCCTTAGACATTAAATTGCTCTAAGGTTACCGCAAAGCCCCATAAACAAAGGGAATATCGATTATTCCTGTACAAACATTATTTGAACTTTCTTGCTAAGTAAGAGCGTGGCTTGTCAGGATGAATTTCACGCTGTGCTGCTATCGCTCGGTTCTTACCTAACCCTACTTTGATCTGATACCAAGTTTCGTAGAACACAGCCATTCCGGGGCTTGACCACCAAATCTTGTTGTAGAGTTTCTTATTAGCAGCGACGACATCTGGCGACCGATTCGCACACTCAAGTGCCAACGCATAGGCTTCAGCGTAAGGATCTTCGGCAATCTTGGTCACCAACCCATATTCTTTAGCGGTTTCACAGTCGATCACTTTGGCCGTCATCGCCATTTCAAGGGTGTGATCTTTACGCATCAGCTCTCTAAAAGCGATAGCGCCTCCCATGTCTGGAATCAGACCCCACTTTGCTTCCAATATAGAGAAGTTCGCATCCGGGCTAGCAATTCTAAAATCACCCCCACTGACCAATTGCAGGCCGCCTCCCCAACAACGACCATGAATCGCAAAAATGACAGGGCATGGAATATCTCGCCAACCCAATGAAAAGCGTTGTGCAGCGTTAGGCAATGTCGGTAGCCATTTAAACAAGAGCTTCATCGCCCCAGATTTACTGGTTAATAGGGACTTAACATCAAGCCCTGAACAAAAATCAGAACCCTCACCTTTTACTATTACGGCACGAATCTCGGTGTTCTTTTTCAGCTGAGTCACCATGTTATTCACGCCTTGAAACATTGCCATATCAATAGCATTGAGCTTATCGGGTCGATTCAACACAACCGTCGCAATTTGGTTTTCATCGATAGAACAAGTAATACGATCGAGGTTTGGCATGGTGGCTACCTTATCAGTGGTCAGACCTTTAGGTTATACATTTTATTAACATATGCCAAACTTGCACATTAAGAAGCGAGACCTGTGTTGCTTAACGTCTTTCCCTTTACACAAACGACATCAACAAAAAAGCAGTGATGGATCGCTCCATTCACTGCTTTTCATCCGTAGCTTTTATCGCCAATGGCTTTGATTGCCAGTAGCTTTGATTAGCAATGGCTTTCGGTCATGAGCAAAACCTATGTTCTTCGAGATTTCAGTAGCAAGAAGATAAAGTAGCTGCCAGCAATAATGGAAACTAACGTCCCTGCCGCAAGCTGCGCTCGGAACACTACCACTTGCCCTAAGCAGTCAGAAAATAGCATATATTCTGGTAACTTAAACCAAAGCGCTGAACATTAAAAAGACCATTGAAATTCATCATTTCAATGGCCTTCTCGTTCCTACTAGCCAGGCAGCTAGCTAATTACCTAAGCAACTAACTGAGCTGAGACTCTCTCGCTTCTTGGCTACTGAAACCACGCAAAATGTTAAACAGGGTAATCAATGTGAACAGCATGATAACGAGCGATAAATGCCACGCTTCCCCTAACCCTAACTGAACCAGGCCCATACTCACCATTGAAGACACCACCATCTGCCCGCCACCAGACATCGCAGCCGCCGCGCCAGCGTTCTTCTTATAAGGCAACATCACTAACGCCTGAGCACAAGGTAACGCAATACCATTACCAAGGATCATCAAGAACTGGCCAAGCATGAGATACAAAGGTTCGAGTGGACAGAAGAACAGCCACAAGGCCGCAGCAACGTGCAATACAGGTGTGCATAACAGAGTTTTCTTGTTACCCAGCATAGGGCGAATACGGTTACATAAGCCTGTTCCGCCAAGCATGCCTAATGCTGGAATCACCGCCCACATTGCGTATTCATCTGACGTCATACCAATCTGGTTCTGCATGATAAATGGCATCACCGACACAGTGGTGATCATCAAGCTAAAGTTAAGCCAACCGATACTCGCAAAGCTCATAAAATAACGAGAAGTGAGTAACTCTTTATATTGAGAAACCATTCTCTTAGGCGAAGGGATCGCCGAAACCTGAGTGACGGTTTCCTTAAATTTGAACGCTAACACCACCCAAGCTAATGAGACATAGCCAAGTAGCGAGATAAACACCATGCTCCAGCCAAAATGGAAGTTAATGAATCCACCGATAACGGGCGCGATCAAAGGTGTTATAGACGCAACCATAGCAATGTAAGACATCGCCAAAGGCAAGTCTGCCCCACTGAATCTGTCTCGCGTAGAAGCACGAGCAAGTACCGCGCAACAACCGGTTCCTAAGCCTTGCAGGAATCGCCCCATCACCATGCTAGTAAACGAATGGCTGAAGAAGATGATCATCAATAACCCAAGCATGGCAATCAACAAACCGCTTAGCAGTACCTTCTTGCGTCCCAAAGCATCGGAAATAGGGCCATAAATAAACTGGGAAGGGCCAAAGCCTAATAAATACACACTCACCAAAAGCTGGGCTTGCTCTAGCGAGACATCAAAATCTTTTGCGATCCAAGGCAAAGAAGGAAACACCAAGCCCATACTGAGTTGGCCGATACTGATGACCAAGCACGCAAGTAAGATCGATTTAAAATCAAATCCACGACTCATCGTTTAATAGGTCCGTTCGAAGAAAAATCGTGCGTATCTAACTCACAACATAAAAACTGAGAAAATAGCGAAAATGCTGCTGGTGAGTTGTTCATAATGCTCCGACGGGATCAAATAGAGAAAGGCACAGTAAACATACGTGAGCTTGTATAATCATACAATAGGCGTTCAACTAAATATGTGAATAGTCACTTTTCAGCAACCTCGGCTTTCCGCCAATCGGTCACAAGCGCTAGACTAACACTAGATGCTCATAATCAAGGGATTTCAATGAACACTCATCACCGTATTTTTTCATGTGCTTTGGCGCTGCTTGCCTCAGGTCCTGTAACGTCAGCCTTTGCTTGGCAGGCAGAGAAGATCACCGACGGACTCGTGATCCCTTGGGGACTGGCTTATGTCAACGATAAGTCCATGCTAGTCACAGAAAAATCAGGCGTCATTAAACATGTCGATTTAAAAACTGGCGATCAACACACACTCTTCAGGCTGCCCAATATATGGGCGAAAGGCCAAGGTGGATTATTAGATATCGCACTTTCCCCTTTTGAAAACGGAAAGTTCTACGTCACTTACAGTAAAGACATCGATGATGAAGGCGTAACAACACTGGCTTCTGCTAATTACAGCAATAATGAAGTCATCAATTGGACAGACGTGTTTGTAACTAAATCCAGAACGGACACAGGACGTCACTTTGGTAGCCGTATCACCTTTGATGATAGCCACCTGTATTTTTCAATCGGTGATCGAGGTGATCGAGACAACGGCCAAGACACCATGACTCACGCCGGATCAATATTACGACTGAATGCCGATGGAAGCACACCAAGCGATAACCCATTCACGGATAACAACAAAGTGCTCAATGAAATTTGGAGCTTTGGCCATCGTAATCCACAAGGTCTGTATTACGATTTCCCGACTCAAAAGCTTTGGTCGATTGAACACGGCCCTCGCGGTGGTGATGAAATTAACCTAATAAAAGCGGGTGCCAACTATGGGTGGCCTGTCACCTCACACGGAAAAGAGTATTGGGGCCCTATCAGCGTTGGCGAATCGGAAACCAAAGATGGTATTGAAGCGCCAAAAAAAGTCTATGTTCCTTCAATCGCTCCGGGCAGTTTGCTTGTTTACCAAGGAGACAAATACCCAGAGCTGAAAGGCAAACTGCTGGCTGGCGCACTAAAACTTACTCACATCAATATTGTGACAGTCAATGAACAAGGTGAGGCAATCGAGGAAGAACGCATTTTAGAGGACTTGGGCGAAAGGGTAAGAGACATCGAAACTTCACCAAACGGAGACATCTTCTTCAGCACTGATAATGGCAACCTGTACCGCTTGAAAAAGTAGCCGAGACCTCGTTCAAGTAAAGGCACTTACCTTACAACGACATTTATAAATATAAGCCGTTAAAAGTGGGCTCAACGCCCAGTTAGCGGCTTTAAATTTGCAAAAATGAATGCGCTAAAACAGTGCATTTACTCCAAATTCGTCATCAATTTCGACCACCTTTTTCACAAAAACTACAACAAATCACCATACAACTGTAACTCCATGATATTTAAGGAATGCAAAGTTTGACTACCCCCAAGTTTCTGCAACCTTTCCCTATGTATTCGATTGACTATCCCCTGATTTGATTTAGACTCGTTCCCGGCTAGAAAGAAAGTTCTTTGTATATAAACATTTCGTTGGATTACTAGTAACCCCGTTGTGTTGTACGCAATAGCAATAAACTTTTCCACGCTATCAGTGCCACAATTGGCTCAAAATAAAAATTTAATTTTAGGATATCATCATGTCTAACACAGTTACTGGTACAGTAAAATGGTTCAACGAAACTAAAGGCTTCGGCTTCATTCAACAAGAAAACGGCCCAGACGTATTCGCACACTTCTCTGCTATCACTGGCGACGGTTTCAAAACTCTTGCTGAAGGCCAAAAAGTTGAGTTCGTAGTATCTCAAGGTCAAAAAGGCCCACAAGCTGACAGCATCAAAGTACTTTAATCTAGTATTTTAAAGCTTTCTAAAAATAGCCAGCCTCTGCTGGCTATTTTTTTACCCGCTATTCAGAGATTTAAGGTAATATTCCCCTTCACTATTTCTACCTAAGACACCCTCTCAATGGCTCTTAAACCGACAATCTACAAGTTTCGTATCTCTTTAACCGATATGAATCGCGACTATTACGACTCTTTCAATCTAACGGTTGCACAACACCCTTCTGAAACAGAACAGCGAATGATGGCTCGAATCATGGCTTTCTGTATCAATGCGTCTCCTGAACTTGAGTTCACTAAAGGGTTGTCTAGCATTGAAGAACCCGATTTATGGCAGAAGTCGTTAGACGATCAAATCCTAGAATGGGTCGATGTGGGCGAACCCGATCCAGAGCGTGTTAAGAAGGCAACTCGCCTATCTAAATCAGTACGCGTATTCAGCTTCAACACTAAATCAAACGTTTGGTGGGAGCAGAACAAAGGTAAATTCGGCTACCTAAAAGCTCAGATCGTTCGTCTAGACAACGATGGTATTGAGCAGCTAGCGGCGATGACACAACGTACGATGGATCTTTCAGTCATGCTGACGGGTAACTCTGCTTTCATTAACAGCGATACTCAATCGGCAGAAGTAACGTGGGAAGAGCTACAGAGTAATGACTGAGCGTCCAACCCCGAATAATTCGCAAACAGCAGCTAGCCAGCTAGAAGAAGCCAAGCAACAAGCCGACGCGCAGCAAGAAATCAAAGCTAAACAACAAGCTAGAACCAAGCTTCACCAGTGTTTAAAAGAAGCAGGTTTAGCTTCAGTCAAAGCGCTCTCGACAGGCTACGAGAAAGAGCTGTCGTCATTTATTGATGAAAACCACGCTTTGTTTAAACACGCTTGCGAGAACAAGCCGGAGAACTCTGCACGTCAGACGTTGCTTGGCTTGCTAACCAAGGTACATATCGATGCAAGCTATCGCTTTGAAAGCAATAAAGAAGCGAATGAGGCGATGCAAAATGTATTCGATAATACAGTGGGAACTGAGCACAGCGACAAGTTACAAAACTCTAACGCTCAACAGTTAAAACTAGTCACGCATTTGTGGTTGTTCATTCAAGGACGACTAGGAATGGATTACAGCCTAGCCAATGATCACGCAGCTGTAGCCGCTACGCTACTGTCTCGTATATCGAGAAGCAGTGATGATGAGATTCGCGTAGAGTTCATGGCCAGTTTTTACGATGGTTTGAGCATCTATCAAGCCGAGAACAAGCCATCCGGTATTGTTCACCACTTAAAGCGTTTGTTTAACCTTTCTTAAGCACTCCACCAGCGACTGATTCTAGTTACGCTCTATATGCTTTCAACAAACGTTAAGATATAGAGCGTGCTTTTTCTGCTTGGCCGCAACAGATTCCCTATTACGTTCATTCCTCACTTTAGGGAATGGCGAAAGTGAATAAGTCGCTCATTCTTCACTTTAGGGAATAACAGCATTCTCAGCCATTACAGTTGACTTCATTGCAGGCGTAAAAAAGCCCCGCATAAAGCGAGGCTTAGAATATATTTCAATGAACATCAATTTACAGAGGCTAAATTGAATTCAACTAATAATGCAGTGAATCAACGCAGGCCGTGTAAGAACTCGTGGCGCGTTGCTGGGTTTGATCTGAAGATACCGCCTAGAGCTGTTGTTGTCGTTTCGCTGGTTGCATCCATTACACCGCGAGATTTCACGCAGTAGTGAACCGCATCCATGGTTACAGCAACGTCATCGGTTTCGAGTAGCGTTTGCAATGCAACAAGGATCTGCTGAGTCATACGCTCTTGAACTTGTGGACGCTGAGCAAAGAATCGAACAATACGGTTAATCTTTGAAAGGCCGATGATTTTCCCACGAGGGATATAAGCGACCGCAGTCTTACCATCAATCGTCACTAAGTGGTGCTCACAAGTACTGGTCACGGTAATGTCTTTTACTCGTACCATCTCACGAACGCCCATCTTGTTTTCGATTACCGTAATTTTAGGGAAATTGGCGTAATCCAAACCAGAGAAAATTTCATCCACGTACATTTTAGCAATACGTTGCGGTGTTTCTTCCAGACTATCGTCCGTAAGATCAAGTTCAAGGAGAGTGAGAATCTCACGCATATGGTGTTCGATTCGTTCCTTTTTCTCTTCTCGGCTAACCTGGTTTGGACTCATTGGTGTCTCTAAACCACGGCTTGCTAGCGCATCTTTAACCAACTTCGCTGATTCGCTAAGACCTGACATTGAACTTCCTCTTTTATTACCCCTTCTGGATGGCAAACAAGGATACTCGGAATTTTGAATAAATACACCCATATTTTAAGGGAGGTCATTATTTACGGGGCTTAAACTGTGCTAGAGTGGCTAGAATTTCGTTGGCGAACCATCATGATTTGATAACTATTGAATCCCTATTGCCAACCGCCAAATCAAAATAATAACGATCAAAGGATTTCAATTATGGGCTGTTGCGACGCTCCGGGCTTGATGCCAATTGAAGAAGCACTAGATAAGCTGCTATCACCAATTCAACCTATTCAAACGACCTTATCACTGCCATTAGCAGAAGCATTGGGTTACGTACTTGCTGAAGATATTCTATCCCCTATTTTCGTCCCTCCTTTTGATAACTCAGCAATGGACGGCTATGCACTGCGCTTAGCAGACCTAGAGAACAGTAAAGTGCTGCCTTTAGCGGGCAAGTCCTTTGCAGGTCAACCTTTTGAAGGTGAATGGCCAGCAAACACCTGTATTCGCATTATGACTGGCGCAAAGATCCCGGAAGGTTGTGACGTCGTAATCATGCAAGAAAACACGGCTGAAACTGACGCTGGCATTGAGATTCAGCAAGACGACATCAAGCTGAACAATAACATTCGCCCTACCGGTGACGACATCAAGGAAGGCGATATCGTTCTTAGCCGTGGCGAACGTTTAACACCTCGTGACATTCCAATGATTGCTTCGCTCGGTGTGAGTCATGTAACTGTGGCACACAAACCTAAAGTCGCTTTCTTCTCTACTGGCGATGAGCTCAAGCCATTAGGTCAGCCTCTTGAAGATGGTCAGATCTACGACAGCAACCGCTACGGTATCAAACCACTGATTGAAGCGTTTGGTTGCGAAGCAATTGACCTAGGTATTATTCCTGATTGCCCTGCAACGCTTAAAGAAACCTTTGTAAAAGCGCAAGAACTGGCAGACGTAGTTGTCACTTCTGGTGGCGTAAGTGTCGGCGAAGCTGATTACACCAAAGACATTCTTGAAGAGCTTGGCGAAATCGGCTTTTGGAAACTAGCAATCAAACCAGGTAAACCATTCGCATTTGGTGAGCTAGACAACGCTTGGTTCTGTGGCCTACCGGGTAACCCAGTATCAGCAATGATGACTATGTATGTGTTAGTTCAGCCTATGCTGGCTAAATTAGCTGGTCACACAGCATGGACAGCACCAGAGTCGATTCCTGCTATCACTAAATCTGCATTCAAAAAAGGCCCAGGCCGTACTGATTACCAACGTGGCATCTACTCGATTGAAAACGGTAAGTTTGTAGTAGAAACAACAGGTAACCAAAGCTCTGGCGCTTTCCGCTCAATGAGCTTAGCAAACTGCTTTGTGGTACTAGAGCGCGAACGTGGCCGTGTTGAAGTCGGTGAAACGGTTCAGATTCAACTGTTTAACTCCACGCTTTACTAACGAGGCTTGCTGATGGAAATACTGTCTGACGCAGAGATGCTTCGCTATAACCGCCAGATCATTCTCAAGCAGTTTGATTTTGAGGGTCAAGAAGCGCTGAAACAGAGCTCGATTTTGGTGTTAGGTGCGGGTGGTTTAGGCTGTGCCTCTGCTCAATACCTTGCGACTGCGGGTATTGGTAAGCTAATGCTGATCGACGACGATGTTGTCGAGCTTTCAAACTTGCAACGACAAGTGCTTCACACCGATGCTGATATTGGTAAGAAGAAAGTCGTTTCAGCCGCTGAATCATTACAGGTGTTAAACCCACACCTTAGAGTTGAAACGGTCGACCACAGACTTGATGACGAGGCACTAGCAAAGCTCATTGAAGCGCATTCGTTAGTACTTGATGCCAGCGACAACGTTGAAACGCGCAATCAACTTAACCGTTTGTGTTACGCCTCAAAAACGCCACTTGTATCGGGCGCTGCGATTCGCATGGAAGGTCAGATTAGTGTCTTCACTTATCAAGATGCTGACGCACCCTGTTACCAGTGTTTAAGCGCTCTATTTGGCAACGCTGCTCTAAGCTGTGTTGAAGCCGGTGTGATGGCACCTGTTGTTGGCATGGTAGGCGCGGCTCAGGCTTTGGAAGCTATCAAGGTTATTGCCAAGTTTGGACAACCAAAGCAAGGCAAACTTTTGATTCTCGATGCCATGTCTCACAGCTGGCGTGAAATGAATTTAATAAAGATGCCTAATTGTTCGGTGTGTGGTAAGTAATAAAAAGAGCCAAAGCCCATTGAGTTGGCTTTGGCTCGTTACCCTAATACGTTGTTAATGATTAGAAGTATATTCAGAAGCGACGTAATCTAGCTCCTTTTGCTCTACGAGCATCTCAACTACAATTTCAGGTAGTGATGGAACCCCATGAAGAAAACCTTGTTGGTTAAAGCCGCCTAGAGCTTCCAGAAATGCACAGGTGTCTTTATTTTCAACACCCTCATAGATAATACGTGCGTTTTTTACCGAAACGAGCTTCTTAACTTCATCGATTTTTTGCATGTAATCAATGTTATGGCAAAGTCCCCATGTAATGGTTTTATCTATTTTTATCTCACTAATAGGCAGTTTGACAATACGTTCAATATTCGATGCTTCCATCCCAAAGTCATCTATAGAGATCTCAAAACCATTCAACCTTAGCCGTAAAATATTTGCCAACAATTCTTTTTCAATATTGCCTGAAAGCCCCTTTTCAGTCAGCTCTACAACGATAGTATGCTCAATACCTTGCTTATAGATCTCGAGTAGATTATCGACAACATATTCATCAGTCAGTAAATTAGGATCGATATTAATTGAGAACCTCAACGATTTATCAAGTTCACTGAAGTGGAGATGATAATCCTGAATGAATTTATTTATCACGATATTGGTAAAAACCTTTTGCTTTCCTAGCTCTTCAATTACTGGCAAAAAATAGCTCGGTGGAAGTAAGGTCCCGTTTTCATCAGACCATCGTGACAACACTTCAAACCCCGAAATAACATTTATATCCGAAACAACTTGCGGCTGATAAACCAGATTGATGGGAAAATCGTCATCGATGATTGTTGCACGGTTACCAAAGCCAAGCTCGCTTTTGGTTATGGTTTCAACTTCAAGTGCTTTATCAACCAACTCACTTATTTGGTTAGCCCAAATAGGCTTTTCTAGTGAAGCGACAACATTTAACTCATAGAGCTTTCCAAGCATACTCACCGAGCTAACAATGGATTTATCCAAACCTGAAATAATGATTATTTTAGACTCAACATTTTGTTGCGACATCATACTCAAGAGTTCAAATCCATCGCCATTGGGCATCATGATGTCCATAATCACCAAATCAAATGATGCGTTTTGCATTTTGCTCATTGCATCGAACGCATTTTCTGCAAACTGTACAGATGTTTTTTTATTAGATAAAGAGACCGCATTTTTAATGACCTCTCTCGATAGTTCAACATCGTCAACAATCAATACTGTGTTATTCATTCTCTTCACCTTTATAGTTTGCAATAATATCCATCCAAGTGCGTTGTGATTTCATTTTCTTTGAATCCAAGTTCATGACCTTCATTGATCTATCGTTACTTCTTACACTTCGATACTCGCAGCCCAATGAAAAAAACAGATCAAAAATCCTTTTGCTTTTCAGTAGTATATAAAGCTCTTTATCTGGATTTAAGCTTTGTAGATACTTGTACGCCTCTCTGCCCATTGTGTCTGTAAATGACGAATAATGAGTGCAGTTAAAAGTAACAACTAAATGTGCTCTATCTTCTTTAGATACTAAGACTTGCTCCAAAAAATCTGCTGCAAGATTATAGTTAGCACTTAATAAGTGTCCGATTAATTGCCCATTAACCGTGACGAGCGTTAACTCTCCAGAATATTGATTTATTATTTTTTCAATAATTACCTTTCTACTCATACCTAAATCTTCTAAATTACTGAGCATAACGTTATCCTCATATTCAAAGATGACATCAATTAACTTGGTAATCTTCCCAAGAAGGAATGAATTATTTGAGTTAATCACCGTAACTTCTGTTTGGACGTGCATGTTCATATCAATATAACCGTTATTATTAAATTTATTCGTTAACCCTGTGAGAACTGTTTGTGAGTCGTTTGCCTCCCAAACATCAAATATGTTGACTCCAATAAGGTCCAGTAACTCGTTTTGACGTTTTAAGTGGGGAGTTGTTACTCCTCTTTCCCAACGGCTTAGTGTCACAACGTCCAGGTTGTTAAAGTTAGAGTTACTTCTTTGAATCGCATCAACAAAATTAGTTTGAGACAAACCATTATTAACACGAAACGTACGTATAATATTTCCAAACATAGCTTTATTTTCTTATTCGTTATTGTGATTTAGCTTATTTTTAATTAAATACGAACAAAAGCTAAGGGCAAGCTGTGATTGAATAATTTGAAAATGCCCAGCTACTCTCAACACTTATTGGATGATAGTTATTTTCATAACAGTTTGGGCATTATCTTGATGACAATGCCCATAACTCTCAGAAAAACAGATGAAAATAATACATGAAGATCCGAAGATGGCTTACCCTCAGGTTATAGGTAGGAGTATTTAACTAAGTTAGCAAGTACCACCTGATAAAGCGCAATGAAGCTTTAGCTTTAGATCGCTCGGGTTGAGCGGTTTGGTTAGATAACACGAAAAGTATTGGTCCATTCGAGCCTCTTCTTGAATGGTAGCTCGTGCCGTAACGGCAATTATAGGTAACGATGGCTTACGCTTTTCCAACTCAGAAGCAAGCTCAATGCCATCCATAACCGGCATTGAAATATCCGTCAGTACAACATCAAAGTCATGTTCAGAAGCGAGTGCTAAAGCCTCCAAACCATCATTCGCGGTCATGCATTCACAACCTAGCTCGTTTAAGTGGAACTCTAGAATTTCTCGGTTGAACTCAACATCATCAACGATCAAGGCTTTTTTACTTGTGCAGTCTAAGCGCTCTCTAACGTTATATACCTGTTCAGCAACACCGTTAGAACACTCAAGAACATTCATAATTTCTTGAGCTGGGAGTGAGATAACAAAAGTACTACCGGTGCCGAGCACACTCTCAACACGCAACGAACCCTTCATTAACTCTACGATGGTTTTAGTTATCGCCAAGCCCAAGCCAAAACCAAACTGTTGGTCTTCTTGATTAACCTGTTCAAAGCCGTTAAACACCGCATCCAATTTATCTTGGGGAATACCGACTCCAGTATCGCTTACGGAGATATTGAATGCTCTATCGTCGGTTGAAACTTCTATTGTCACCCCTCCCTTGTTTGTAAACTTCAATGCGTTCGAAACTATATTATTGATTGCTTGCTTAATACGAAGCTCATCAATCATCAATGTTGTCGAAGCATCGACATTGCATATAATATCAAGCGACAATTGTTTAGACTCGCTAAGCGGAAAAAACGTATTTTCAATTTCGCGCATCAAACTCATTACTGACAGGCATTTAGGGTTTAATGAATAGCTTGCTGCTTTTACTCTTTCAAAATCCAATAGGTCATTCACAATGCCTAAAATAGTATTGCTCGCACTCGAAATACCGTTCAGCTGATGGCGATATTCGTCAAAGTTTTTGCTATGGCTTAGCATATGTGTATAACCAATAATCGCGTTCAGTGGCGTGCGAACCTCATGGGACACATTTGAAAGCAGCACCGATTTCTGTTTATTGGCCTCACTCGCCTCTTGCGCTGCTATCTCGTACTGCTTCGTTCGCTCTTCAACTTCATATTCAAGCCCTTCAATCAAATTTTGAATCTGGATCCCAGCCTCAGAATAAGCCTTTGAAAGCTGTTCAATTTCGTCTCCATTACTATAAACAGTATGTCTGGATTTATTAAAATCACGCTGCTTTAGATATTTAGCTTGTGCGATCAATTTAGAAATAGGTATCAGCATCTTATTCACCGCGATTGAGTTAATAGCTAAAAACAGACCAAGCAAAAGGATATAAGCAAAGAACAGGCGTTTGATCAACGAGTTATCACCAGATAAAACCAGCTCTTTGGTGGTCGCATAACTGGAACGAATCACATGCTCTGGCGTGACTAAAATCAACCTCCAACCGGTTTGACGGTTCTGAACAAAAGTGACATTGAAAACACCTTTTTCGCCACTTACCACAAAACTACCCAAGTAATGTGACATGATATGGCTTCCGACACTCTTTTGAATTTGTTCATCAAAAACACTTTCAGACATCAATTGGTCGACATTCTGTTGTAGATTCGACGCGATAAGCTTGCCGCTGTCGTCTACTAAGAAATAACGGTATTGGAATTCATCGATCATATTTTCAAAAGTCAGTGAACGAGAAAAATACTCTAAATCTAAATCAAATTTGAGTAACGCGTTATCCCAGTGCTCTGGACGGATATAAATGGCAAACTTAGTGACGTGCCCCACTTTAACTTCTTTCCCTATATAGAAATTCTTGTAGTGGATCATGCGACTAAAATCGACAGAAATAGAGCGGCTTACAATACCATTTTCGGTGATAGAGACTTCTTGGTTGCGTTCAGTGTCAATAAAAAGCACCTTTTTGATAAAAGGCTTACGCTCTGTGTTGATATAAGCCAGTTGTTTATTACGAAGTGCCTCGTTTTTCGATTCATTAACAAAATCATGAGCAAAATCAATCGCTACATGCTCCACTTCCTCAGTGATCAGCTCGACCTCTTTATCAAGGGTTACACTTTGAGCTTTCACAAAGGTAAGTAGAAGCTTTTTGTTATTTCCCGTAATGCTCTCCTTTATCTCTTCAAATTGGTTTTGTGAAGAAACCTGAACGATTTCGATAGCGGAGTACGTAAGCAACACCACAAATAGAACCAGTATTGTTGCGTTGGTGAAAATGATTTTATTTTTAAAAGACACGTTCATATCCTCCAACTTAAGCGTCAAAAAGTTGAATCATGGCGTTAGACACATCCATCAAAATCTTTTTTCCTGCACTTTCATTGATTACCGCGTCGTAGTGCTCCAATTTAAGACAAATTCTTGCAACCTCTGTAGCCCCGCAAGATAACGCAATGCCTTTCACTTTATGGGCGAGCGCTCGATTGGACTCACCTCCTTGAAGAATATCATCATTAACCTTGTGCAAACTTCTAATAGCAATCTGACGAAATCGAACGCCAATATCCGATTGAAAGTTACAACCCGTCGCCATTAAAAATACATTTGTGTCGATGCTATACATACCAATTTCTCCCGCCTTCGTGACCCCCCTTAATTTTGACCGTCTGTTACAAAACTGATATGGCAGATCGAGAATTTAAATAACCGGCATGCCTAATGGCATTGTCTGTTTTTTAACTTGGCTTATGCCATATTCACTGCTGGCTACATTTGGACAATAGATCACACTTTTTATGATTATCGAGTGAAAATAATGGCTCAACTTTTCAGACATACTTTTAGACGCTTGGAACAATTAGGTCGAGTGTCTATAAAACAAATATTTGGCGTAACGGCCTTCTATGTAGATCACGTTTTGCTCGTTCTACATAAAAGTGGGGAGCTGTACCTCAGAGGAACACCGGCACAAGAAGGCTACTTTATTAACAAGGGCTACCCCAAGGTGAATGCGAGCGTACTTGGAGTAAGTCAGAATGCGGATTATTACAAGTTGCCAGCAAACCCTTGGAGCAAGTATTCTTTGACTCTATGTGAAGCAGAAATCGCACTAGAGCAAATAAAGAGATCACGAAGCAGTTATATTTCTGCTCCCGAAAGGCTCAAAGACTTACCCAACATGCGATTCTCAACTGAGCAACTTCTTGAGAAAGCGGGTATAAACTCCATTGAGAAACTCAAAAACCTGGGCACGATTGGTGCTGTAGAGGCTATCCAACAGCATACCCACCATAAACCAACCATCGAGTTAGTTTGGTCGTTAGAGGGTGCAATCCAGGGTATACACCGTTCACAACTGCCGACGAACCTAAAAAATGCATTGCGCACCCAAACTCAAAGTTATTGTTAGCCTATATTGTTTTAACGAAGCTTAGATTCTTGTTAAATCCAAATGCGGTCAATTTGATGCCGTGGCTATTCCTAGCTACGGCTCATTAGGCTAACCCGCTGTCCTTAAGTGATTTCACTCAAGTTTAACGTCTTTAAATTAGCCTCCCCTTTCATTTGATCGCCCACTCCGTTTTAATTTTCACTGCCAGCCTTTATTTTGGTTTCCTACTATTCCCTCTGCTACAAATTACCATTCAAGTTTTAATGCAACTGAATTTATAACTATTTATTTTACAACCTGCCCTATCGCTACCAAACTAGGCATATCAACACAACACTAATAAAAGGTGCCTAAATATGCGTTCATTAATCTTTATTTCAACAGCAGTATTAGCAACTCTTATCTCTTTTCAGTCGGCGGCCGCAAATGTCACTGTGCGTTGGACAGGGAAAGTACCGACTTCTGACTGCGCTTCAAACCCTATTAGCAATCAAGTCGCGTTCAACTCACAAAGCGAACGTTGTAAGGTTGAACTTAAACAAACTGAAATAACTAATACAAAAACAGCAAATAAAATGGTTTCGTTTGATGTGTAATATGAAAGGAAAACCCATTAAGTAGGCATAATAGCCAGATTAATATTCAACCTGACCTTGCATGTAATCGCAGCAAATAAATAATACGGGTATGATAATTAAACTGGCTGTTTGTTTATGCACTTAATCTTACATAAAGGGTCGCTAAGAATTTCGCTAGCCGACCACCCAACGATAAAACCCATCCAGCTCACACTCAGTGAATTTTTAGTTCTAAAAGAGTTACTCACTCATCAAGGGGAGCATTTAACCAAACACCATCTACTAAAAATGGGATGGCCCAATTCATTCGTCTGTGACAATGCATTGAATATGGTGATCATGTCTTTAAGAAAGAAGCTTCTTAGGCTCGGTGGATGGATAGAAATCAATACCATTTACAAGATAGGTTATAGTTTAAATAAAACTGACAAAATATGTGTTTTGCAGTGAATTTAAACACTCCCGTCCAAAAACCAGCGCCGCCAACCTACAACTTGCCTTTGAATATGACCAATGCATTCGGTCAGTTGCATCAATGGCTAGGTGTTGTATCGCTCCTCTCGCTTTAGTCTTAAATGAGACCTCAACTTGCTTGGCTCTACGACTGATGCAGGTGTAATGCGGACAACTTAACGGCACATGGGCTAACCTAAATATCGAGTCGATAAATCCTTGCAGCGCTCTCAGTGGCATAGAAAAAACTCGTTTCACCATGAGTGCTGTCGTAATAGCTAAATCACTGAACCGACGTGGCCTCCCGCGCTTATTCTGTTTGCTTTGCGCCCACCCACTTATTGCTTCTTCATCGATCCAGAAGGTCAGAGAACCACGGTTAATGAGCGATTGGTTGTATTGCTTCCAGTTGGTTGTTTTGTAACAAGGTTTAGGCATAAGGCTACGAGAGAGAGTGGTGGTAGCTGATCAGATCGTAGGTTCTTGATTTAGTTCCATTGAATTACGCAACAAAGCCCCTGCCAATGCATACTATACGAGCGTTAAGCTCCGTTCTTGTCATTTTTGATAAGGCGACAACACTGAGTATATGTCAGCCTGATACGCACGAGACGTAGTTCTGATTGGATGGGTTGTTGCTGTTGACGTTGCCATAGTTGAGGTTCACGTTGTAGTAGTTGGAACCATTAGCCGTCGACGACCAGTAGTTGTTGTTGGTCGCCCAACCCTTCACGTTTGCACTTATTGTTTATACGGAGTGTTGCCTTTCGACTTGCCCCCCTTTATTACCTCTAATAAGGCCATAAGTGCCGATAACATACCAGGGCCCGCTCACCAATGCCGTAACAAAGGTGTTCTCTAGGCGCAGCAACGCTGCTATGTTCCCTGTTTTTAGCGTATCGCCTTATCAAAAACATTACTAAGGCTACCGTTCAGTCCAACGAATAACATCAAACAGCAACCTACCCTCTGGGTTAGATGTGTCCGGTGTGCATTCGTCTAGCTGGTGTACTAACCACTGTGGCATCCAAACTTTAGCGAAGCTGTTATCTATTTTTAGTCTAGGATTTAAGTCAGACCGTTCATGTACAGGTAAGTCGTTTTTGTGCGATAGATACCACTCTTCCCAATTAGACATATCGGCATAAAAACCAATGCTGATGATACCTTTTCGTCAGGAAACACCCCTACTTTTGCAAGGCTGCTTACAGGTAACCCGCCCGATAGAACACATTGTGACCCGAGTTTTTTAACCACTTTAGCTGACACTTTTAAAACAGGCAAAGAGGGGGGAGTGACCACCCACTGCTGCCATGCGAACAGCGCTTGATCATAAAAACGAACAAACATGCCTTCATGTATGCCGATAATTTTACCTTGTTGCTGACTAAGCTTGAGTTTTGTTTCAATATCCATATTAATCCTTACTGAGTTTAGAAAATAAACCGCTACCCTCTATAAAAAGAAAAAACGGCCCTGCGGGCCGCAAACTCTGAACGTTGAACCCTAAGAACCTGATACGCACGAGACGTAGTACTGACGGGATGGGTAGCTGCTGCCGACGCCGCCATAGGTGAGGCCCACGCTGTAGTAGTAGCCGGAACCATTAGCCGTCGACGACCAGTAGAAGTAGCCGGTCGCCCAACCCTTCGCGGTGTACATGTGACCAAAGTTATTAAAAAGACTCGTCAACTCATCTATATTTGCTAAAGCCCAATCATCTCTCCCGTTAAGCTCAAGTGTATTATAATGTTCACAAAGGCTATGTGCTTCAGTAACACTAAAAATTGCAAACGATCCTGAAGGACCATAAGGGATATTGTCAACATGACTACCGTAGTAATTACCACTATAGCCAACAGCGTTTAAAAAGCTCTCACTTGGAGTACCGGTAAACAACTTTCCATCGCTTTCCGCAATTTTAACACAGGCACCCGCGGCGTTTTGTTGATCATCATCCCCAACTTGGCCACCACACAAATAGGCATGAAAGGTAACTTGGCTAATCGCATTAGTCTGTGTATTGGTTGTTGTGGTGTAAGATGACGCCACATCAAAGGTCATGGTCGTTGTTGGGGTTTGATAGTTTGTATCCCACTTTACCCGCACTTTTTGCTCACCTGATTCATCGGTTTGAGTCGTTTCCGCTTCAAGGATAGGAGTAACCATTTCTGCGGTGTCTGGGTGCTGTTCTGTACTTACCACTGAAATGACTGAGTAACCTTCTACTGGGTTGCTATTTTGATCGGTCAAGGTCGCAGTAACCTGGCCACCTTCCACTGACGTATAAGGTACCGTGTCAATCGTTGCTTCTGATGACACTGCAGCCGTCTTTTCATCACCAATAAACTTAACTTCATAGTCTTGAGTAATGCCACCCACATCAAGGGTTAATGTGACGGTTTCCGCTTTTAAACTGGTTAAGCGAAACTCGGCAATACCATAGCTGTCTGTGGTAACGTTATCGCTGTCCAATGTCACATTTGGGCTAGAGACAGAAGCCGTCACAAGGGTATCTGGTCTTACTTCTTGACCGAGTTTTAACTCAACAAATACAGAACCAACATCAACTCCATCCGCGACAACTTCCGTGCTTGAGGTAGGCAATACAGTAATTAAACCTTGCTTAACACATGTCACATAATAAGCCGATGTTGGATCGACATCGCCTGTAAGGGTGCTGCCATCTTTAAGATCCACCCACTTAACCAGATCTGCTCCGTCATCATAAGCGAGGTATTGCGCTTTAACAGGCCAGTTATGTAACGCCTGAACATCGGTATCAGTGGCCATCAGCTTAAGTTGATCAAACGTCGGCACTGAACCACCGATGGTGTCGCAGTATGCTACGGCCGACGGATAACGAAAACCAGCCATATCAATCGCTGGGCTGTAGCCATCATCGTTCAGTTTTATATCATAAGGCGAGCCTTGCCCGGCTGCATCAAGTGCGGTGGGTGGTCCAATATAGAGATCCAACAAATGAGAAATGTCGTCCCATTTTGATGACTGATTAGGATCGGTCACTTCAACACGAATCAAACCCATGTCATACACTCCATTATGATCACTAACCGCAAAACTAATATAGTGGTAACCTGGTTGTGACGCTTGAAAGACGATCGTTTTATTCTGAGTGTCCAGTGGATCTTTAGGTACCGCTTTTGCGTTAAACGATTCAACATACACCAATTGATAATCATCACTATCGTCCGAGGAAACAAAGCCGCTGATGTCGATTTCTTCATCGGTCAATACGTTGACAACAACTGGATATACAATATTATCGTCAATCGTAAAACCTTGGTTAGCTTCGTAGCCCACCGCAACATCTAAAACCCCCATCAGCACAAGGCCATTAACCGAGTCTTCTAACGTATAAAGAACACGGTCAATGCCGGTAAAACCTGACGGCGGGGTATAATCCATAGTCTGGTCATCTGTACTATTTATTTGAACTGAGCTCGAGCGACCGTACGGTAGTGTAAGCTCCGTTAATACAAACTCGTCACCTAACGTAAAGCCGACTTTCTCCAATTCGTCCTTCAGTAAAACACTCACATCTTCATTAATCAGTGTTGTTGCACTTACTGGAACCAGTTCGGTTGAGCTAGGATTACTACTTACCGCAATGCGCGTAACCGCAGAACTCGAACCTTCTGAGCTACTACTATCACTCATTGGCGCTTCAGCCATACGGCTCATTGGCGACAATGTTTTAGGAGTCACATGATATCGATAGTCACACACCTTGGTATCAAAGGCCTGAATTACAAACCCTGTTTCCGTCATACTTTCTACTTGGCAGCTATCATCATTAGACAAGACCTCGACTTCACTCAGCGCAAAGCCACCACCCGTTGATGAAAATACCTTTGACGACAGGTCAACCTCGAACGATTCAGCATAGCCAGTCGAGTAGGTAGCATTTTGAGCGGAAAGCGTCGCGCTTTGAGTATTAGGGGAAACACTTGCTGAGCTTCCGGCACTTCCTTCACTGCCCTCTCCACCACACCCAAAAAGGGTAAGCGTAGTAGCGACGACAAAACCCAGGGGAATGCTTCCTCCTGGCTTATTGCTTAAAAGGTTCATATTACTTCTCTTTACTTTTTATTGATTTCAAAATTGATTTTATGATTTGTATTTAATGTTGTATTGGGCATTTACACTTTGCTGATAACAGTGATGCCATGTAGGCTAAAATTAGCACTGAACATGGGTAATGAATGCTGATCGTCCTTGATTAGCATTAATCATTGAAGGCCTATAATTATGTCTATTTTCAGCGTTCCTATTACTGAATAGGCAGTTGCATCTCTTTAGAGTATTTTTTATCGTAAGATGTTACGGTTACATTAAGTTGTTCACTTTGCGTATATTCCGCAAGAGAAAACGTTTTATCCCGACCAGATACAACAGTGAACTTTTGTTTGCATTGCGTATTATTTTCTGTTGTACATGAGTTAACATAAACATCAATTAGCGTATTACTATTATTATCGATGCGTAAATTCTCGCCCTGATTGTAAATCTTATAATCAAAACTTGGCTTTGTCGTAGGCAGAATATAAACCGGTGAAAAACCATAGTTTATCTCGACACCGTGAATTTTCTCTCCCTCTTCTTTATAACGACTAGGAGTAAATGGCAGCATAAACATCAAATCTTTGCTGTTATCGCAAGACGTGTTGTGACATAAGCTACGAACACCCACGTCTTTCTCTTCACCAGGTCTTAAAACTAATCTTGGGTGCGTAAGAGATATTTTCCAATCATCTAGATTGTTTCTTGTATAACTATTACGAACGATTTTGTCGCCATCAATAAACTGAATTTCTTGTACTTTTCCATTAACAAAAATCGGGTGAGACTCATCATTAATAAGTGTCACGACACCATTGCCCTTTTTATCCGCGACGACAATCATCTTGTCGACATTAAAAGCATTGGCAGCAGTAGAAGTCATTGCTGAACAAATTGCGAATACTGTTAATAGATTATATTTAATTTTCATATTTCTCTCTACTAAAAATAATAAATTTTAGGATACTACTCGTCTATTTTGCTCAGCGCGTATATAACACCAAGCGCGAAAAGAATGAGTACATACATGTTTAAAATATTTGGTCCGATCATTACTCCGCTCTCTTATATTTGACCTTCATGCATATAATTGAGGTATTAATTAGCATATTTGCGAGCCCAAACGATAAAAGGTGAGTAGCTCGATTGGTGAGCAGTATCGCGCATTCGGATTTAAAGGTATTGGGCACTCTTGAATTTCAAAAACGCAAGATGCGAGATAGCTAAACAAGTGTAGATATCATTTACATTGGCGAGATACTCTCTGCTACAAACAAAGAAACACTGCCAAAAAATTGGCAGTGTTTCTGTTTCAAGGAAGGCAACTTAATCTAAACAGCTAACTTTCGGGTAAAGTATTTTCTCTTCAGGGTAAATCAAATTCAAATCACGATTATTAAGATTTGGATTTGCTTCGACTAATTCATCAAGTGAGCTATCAAATGCTCTTGCAATTCGGTGCAAATAGTCGCCAGGAACCACTCGGTATTCAACTAAACGCTGCTGACACGATGGCGCCTTCTTAATTGGGACAATAGACGCCAATTGGGTTTTCGGCCTTGATACTTGGGTCGACTCTTCAACAAGCTGGTCAACATTGGGCCTTGGGTTAATATCTGAAAGGCCTTCTGCGGCTTCATTGCTTGAAAAACGATAAACCAACAGTGCATTAAATGCGTATAGATCGTCTTGTTGACGAGCTAAATCAAAGACGCCTTGGTAACCAAGGTCGGCGCTCCAATTTTTACTCAATTGGTATTTAAGACCAAGCGATGCCGTAAAATTGGTGTCGTCACTAGAAAACGCGCCCCCGACTCCTGCATACAAGGAGGCAAATTCACTGACGGGTAGCAATAAGTCGGTTTCAACCATTACCGCACGTAAACTATCTATTTCCGAATCAGAAAAAGCAGAATAATCAGCATAGCCAAGTTCAAATAGTACGTTTTCACTAATGTTATATCCAACCGCCGCCTTATAACCAAGTGCTTCAGTCTGTCCCATGTTGTCATCAAATGCAGAAAACGTCATGCCACCACTCATCTGGATAGGCAGCTCCTCTGCTGATACACTTATGGATAAGAACACAGCGATAATCGATGACATTAAGTTCATTTTTTTCATCTTAAATACCAGGCTCCAACATGATCGTTACTTCATCAAAATAATCTCCGGAAACAGCAGAACTGCCCTCAATATCGTAATCAAAGTCTAAAGTAAAGTTAATACTTGTTTGCACTCCAGCTCCTTCTGAAATAGCCGTTGTTTGATACATTAATTGTCCTTCATCAACTAAGTTACCAGAGCTGCACTGATCGCAATGAATGCTGTAAGGAATAACCACACCAGGGTTACTTGAATTAACCAATTCGTATGACTGTAAGGGCATTGTTAAAACAATTCCGTCATTAAAATAGCCGTTCGCTGTAATATCAAATGACGTTGTCGATGTTATTCTTTTGCCAATTGTGTCGTAGACTGGCGTCATGACACCATCTCCACTTACAAAAACACTGTCGAGTTGAACAGGCTGATAATCAAATGAAAACAACATCACTTCATTGATGTTGCGATAAGTCATAATGCCGTCATTTTCATAGTAGTAACGAATATTTACCGGCACTGAAGCTGAATATTGCCCCTCTGGTAGCCCACTTAATGCCGACACTATTTCACTTTCGTTAATATCGAAAATAGGTCTCAGGAAAATAAATGGGCTCGATTTTTGTTTATTAATTAATCGAACAGACGAAACACAGTTTGGACCTTCAACAGTCACAATCGGTAGTGACACTTCATCAAATGAGCACCCACCACCTACCGTATTCGCTGACTGGGCAAATTCAATTCCAGTAGTATTGTATTGAACGCCCGATATATCGATCGATATTGACGGTGAAGTATTCCCATTTCCCCCAATTAAAGTCATCTCTGTTGGAGGTGTACCCGAAAATGTCGCGGCCGCCCAAGCTTCTGAAGCCTGCAACATAGGAGGAGTTTCCCACGTACTTGGCAGCATTTTACCATTGTAACGTGTCACATTGTCCCAACGAACACCACCAGCCTTCACTTCCGCGCGAACTTCAAACGCAGCTTGAGCCATGCTTGTCGTCATTAATGCAATAAACGCTACAATATATAGGATAGGTCTAGGCATTATATTTTACCTCTCGTCACCATTTCTTTCTTTGAATAGCTTCTGTCGTGAGATGTCACGGTAATGGTCAACTCGTTATTTCGCATAGTTTCGGTTAAAGGGAACGTCTTATTCCTTCCCGATACAACCGTAAATTTTTGTTTGCATTGGGCTTTGTTTTCAGCAACACATGCATCTACAAAAAAATTGAGCATGGTATTACTTTTATTTTCGACTCTAAGGCTATCACCGTTGTTGGTTAATTCGTAAGAATAATTCGGTTGTGTTGTAGGAATAATATAAACAGGTGCGAATCCGTAATTAATTTCCACACCACTCACTACTTCACCAGGTCTGTATTTACTTGGAGAAAAAGACAGCATAAACATCAAATCTTTTGAATTATCGCATGCAGCGTTGTGGCATAAACTACGTATGCCAATGTCTTTCTCTTCACCAGGGTTCAAAACTACCTTCTGGTGCGTTAATGACACCTTCCAATCGTTTAAGTTGTCTCTTGTATATTGTTTTTTTTCTACCTGTTCTCCATCAATAATATTTATTTCATCCACCTTTGCTTGGATAAAAATTGGGTGAGACTCGTCGTTGGTTAACGTAACGATACCGTTCCCTTTATCATCAGAGACAATAACCATTTTATCTACCGTAAAAGCTTGTACACTTATAGATAACAATATAGCGGTGAGTGATACTAAATTTAGTAGAACTTTATTGGATTTCATTTCCCACTCCTTAATTAACTTGTGCGACTGGGTATGTAATGGCGTTGGTGCGATAAAGTCGCTTTGCCAACAGTTTTAACTGATCGATATCTCTTTTATGAAGCGCTATTGTTTCCGCCATGTTTATAGATTCATGCGCTATATAAATTGCCTTAAACGAACCCACTTCTTTCTGAATAATTCGATAACCGTGTGACTCGAGCTTTTTAAGCGCTTTATTCAGTTCAATCGAGCTTTCGTATGCACCTAAATACATCGCTTGTAGTCGTTCATCTGCATCAATCAAATCTATCTGCTTTTCTTGAGCTATTGGCAAACAATAGTTTTGACCAAAGTTCATCTGATTTGTTGAAGTAAATTCATAAGGCAGTAAGCATTGGCTTTCTTTCGCTGACAATTCAAAGTTCATGCCTTCCAATACGGTTACTCTATAAACACCGTCGGCCATTTCATTGACTTCAATACAACCTTCTCCATGACACTCCACTTCTGTAATCGGCTGTTCTGATATGTCATTAAAGGCGCTGACAAACGAAACGACGCGACTAACTCTTGGCTCAATAGAAGCAACCGTACCTGGGTGTGTAAACACGGTTACGTTACTATCACCAGAGTTGTAAAGATCAACGCTCTCTGAATCAAATTTCGCACGATATTGACTATAGTCTTCCAAAGGCACAATTGTTTCATCGTTATATACGATGAACTTACTGTTGTTTCGCCCTTCTTTTTTAAGAGAGAAGTAACCTTTTTCATCAAACGTCTGCTCTGTATTCTGCGACTGATGAATATCGACAAGCGTATAAGACATTGCCGCTTTATCGGTAATATAAACGCCGTCTGTCGTCACGATTTGAGTGCTAGACAAGCCAGCATTGATACCACTCGTGCCATTGGTGGACGTATGGGCGGAGGCATTCATTCGAGCGTATTTAGTCGTGCCACTGGTCGCCAATAACGCATCTTGATACATATCATCCTGTTGTCGATCGTAGGTGTTACTCACCTCAAGCGACGTATTAAAGGAGTCTGAGTCAATTAACTGATTTCGTCTTACTGTTGTTTTAAATTGATTAATGTCATCACTATCACTCGTCAGGCCCATGATAGTTTCTACTGTGTCTGACAACGGGACACTCCATAACAAATTAACTGATATGTCGTCCGTCGCCTCAGAGTAATCGACGTTAATATTAACTCGCGAATCTAAAACTGTGGGCGTGCTGTAACCAACGGAAATAAACTGCTGTTCCTGTTCATCCGAGTTACCTAAATTGTCTAACTGCTTGTCGTTATTAAGCGAGTAAACCGCATACATAGATTGTCCACCGCGGAAGCTGTACGAAGAATTCAACGATAGACGTGAATAATCGGCATATCCGTACATATAAGAAGCAACTGGATCACCAAGTTCATTATCGAGAGACTCATAAGATAGACTTAAATAAGGGATACCGATATTAGCATTAAAGTGAGATGCGTCTTCGAATTGGCTGTACACAGCTTCAGTACTCAAATCCCAATCAATCAGATTGTATGCACCACCAACGGTGTACATAGTGCCACTGTCCGTGACCAAGCCGCCCAAGCCTACTTGCAACGAACGGGTGAGTTGGTAGTTAGCTAATGCCTTGCCATAAACATCGTCTTCAATATTTTGAATGCCATGTTCCGTGTAGTCGTAATGGCTTCCTGAAAACATACCCGCAGTGGCAACGAAATCCACTTCCCCCTGAGTCAGAGAGTCACCTTTGGTGTTATATACTTGATAAGTCTGGGTATTAACAACTTGCCCACCACTTGTCACCTCAAGTACAGCTTCATAGCGACCAGATGGTAACTTGCTGTAAGGAATTGAGTTCTGCCCTTCTGGTACGTTATCTTGAAAAATCAATCGACCATCACGAAGAACTTGTACACCGCCACTTGTTGGCGCATAAAAGCTCAATACTTTGTCGTTATTATGTCCGCCTACGAGCAACTTTTTAGAGGTACCTACCGTGAGCGAGTTTTGAGCAACTCGAGCGGTGTTATTCAGGAAGTCAGTTGAGTTAACCTCTGGCTCAAATTCAAAATGACCCGCTTTTATTGAGTAAGAATCGATATCTAAATGATATGCCGCTTCATACAATTCAGAACCGTTATCACTGTTGTTGGCATTGAAATCAGTTTTGAGGTATCCGTAAGGTAGCCCCAGTGTCGTTTCATTATTTAAAGAAACGATTGAGTCTTGATCTTGATATTCACTCACGTACAGATCAAATGAATTGATTAACCCATTGTGTTGACTCAGAGACGAGTGGTATACCAGTTCTTCATCGAGATTCGAGTATGACAACACCTGTGGAGATACAAAAAGATAGACTTCTTGATCGTTATAGTTATGAACGATCTCAAACGTTTCTGGGTACAACTCACACTCATCGAGCTTACCTAAACACTCAGACTGATCTTGTATGCCAACCATTAATTGATCTATGATCTTCTGCTGGTACTCAGCCGACACTGTATTATCATTTAAATAGTCAGATACCTGTGCGATCGCTTTTTTATTATTCGAGTCTAATTTTAACGTGTTAAACGACGTTAAAAATGGGATCGGTGAAGTAAGGGAACCATCTAAGTTACGTATACGGACTGTTGACTCTTTCAATTCAAACAGTTCTTCAAAACCTTCAAGAACATTTTGACTATAACTTGAATACGAATACACAGGCAATAACACTAAAATTGCCATTGTTATGAGTTTGAACCTGAACATTATATATCTACCTCTATATTGAACTCTATCTCACCATTACACCTCTCCGCTTGGCCCGCTGTGATGATATCTTTAAATGACTGAAAACTTAATATAATGTCATGCTCACTATACTTATTGTCGCCATCATTTAAATTGAAATTTGAAAAAGAGACGGATTCACCCTCTGACAAACTTTTCCCGTCAATCGTTAATGTAACGAAATCATCCTGAACATTGCTCACTCCAGAGTAGTCCGTACAAATTGACGTATTTTTTGTTAACGTTGAAATATAAGGAATATCCGAAGACTCAAAAGGTATATCTGTTTCAATTCTTAATGTGGTATTAACATCATCAAATTTTGTTTTGTCTTGATTTGACGTCAACTCCAGAACTGCCGGAATAAATTCAACAGAATTAATTGAATTTGTATAAAGTTTGCCTACATCGAGGCTCGTAGTAATGTAAAGCACTTTGAAATCGGCGTTGGCATTCATACTCATGAAAGCCAATAGTATTAAAACTTTTTTCATATTGACTACCATCGTAGAGAAATAAGGCTCGTAATTACTACGAGCCTTTGAATCGGGAATTTTCTACAAATTAAACAAGGTCAGCCATAACCGTTACTGATGCTTGAACAGTAGTTCCACCTACTTCAGATTCAGGTAATACAGCAGTCTGCTTAACTTTAGTTGAAATAGTTTCTTCACCAGAAACAACATCACCAACGGCTACTGGTGCACCATTTACATTAATCTCAACAGCTTGAGATGGGTTTGCCACACCGTCAAAAGCTACTGATGCATCAACTAGAGTCCAGTTAGCTGAAGCTAATGCACCAACAACAGGAGTAACAGCATCACCATCATTTAAGTGAGACTCAAGTACGATAGTATCTGATTCAAACACACCGTCTGAGCTTGGAGTGATAGTACCGTTAAGCGCTGTTGTATCACCTCCTAGGCCAGTGATGATAAGTGCATCTGATGCGCTAGTTGTTGGAACAACGCCGTTCCATATAACAGTAGCATTTGAAGATGCGTTAGCACCTGCACTTACTGCCATACCCATAAGAAGAACTGATGCTAGTGCGCTTTTTTTGAAGTTAAACATTTTACTTTCCTTTAAAGATTAAATATTTCATAAATTAGTAATCCCGCTCCTGCGTTTAAATTTGTTAACGCTCATCGGTGACAGGACGAAATAAATTATGCGGAACACTGGAAAAGAAATATTGGGCATTTGAAAATTCCATTTGCCGAAAATGCCGATTCGATAAAACCATCAACAGTAAAGCTAGTAATACCTACCTTCGTTTTATCTACATCTATAATAAAAACCTGCCCGATAAGCTATAGTTTAAATTCTAATAAAAGAAGATTGAATTACATAAGCAATCGAACAATACTTACCATAATAGAGATTATCGAGGACAAAGAATGCCACTCACGTTTGCACACTTCTTAGAACAAGCCAGAAAGGAGCGAGGTTTAACACAGCAGGAGATGCTTGAGTTACTGCTTGAGGCCGACCCGACATTGTCTAAGCTCGACCTCAGGGCAAGATTACGAAGCCCCTTGCCCTGCAAGGACTTGCGAAAGGTAAGCGTTATTGCGGTTCGCTTTTTTCTGCTTTCTTTTGATCCCTGCTTTGAAGCTGATTTCTTCCGTCAGCAGATTTAAAGCTATATGTATTATAACTGCTAAATTCTCACCGGCTTGCTCTCGACGTATCCGACATTCATCTTCTTTAAAACCAACGTCTAATCGCCAGTGCATCTGATGGTGAGTAGACCGCAGGAACTCCCCCTGCAGCCTCTCGCAAAACGGTACGTGAACCTCTCAGTTCATACCGCTTCCATTAGGCAAACGATCCTCTCATTCCATGCCTCCAATGGGCAAATAACCACGGATTCTGCTTAGCTATCCTTTCCAAGAACAGCGTTGCTCGAGTCTTATGGCGACGAAGTTTTTTGTATTTGCGTCTCGCCCACCTAATCAGAGCTTTGTTGATGTGTCTAAACACTGGGTATAGCGACGACCGATAGTACTTACCATAGTACCCAATCCAGCCATTTATCATTGGATTTAACCAACCTGATATCTGTGCGATGTTGAGATCTGTTCGGCTTCGTACCTTCAGCGTTTTAATTCTCCGCCTCATCGCTTTCAAAGCAACCTTACTCACCGCTGGCGTGAAGCTTACAAACATACTGTTTCGCTTGGTATTCTTCACTAATCGACGCCTGAATGTATATCCAAGAAAGTCGAAGCTTGTGTGTTCATGGTTGCCTTTTCGGCTTCCGTCTTTGCAGTAAACTATTTTGGTCTTTTCTGGATGCAACTCTAGACCACACTCAGCAAAGCGCTCTCTCAGTACCTCTAGCAAGTGTTCGGCTTCTTCTTTGCTTTTGCAATGAACCAGCCCATCATCCGCATATCGACACCAAGGTATACCGCGGTAATGCTTGTGTAACCATTTATCGAAGACATAATGTAAAAAGAGATTGGCGAGAACAGGACTGATTACCCCTCCTTGAGGTGTTCCCATATCCCTTGCTTTCAACTCTCCATCTGGCATTTTCATCGGTGCTGTTAACCAACGTTTGATATATAACCTTACCCACTTTTCTGTGCAGTGTTTATCGACTGCTTTCATCAGTAGGTCGTGCGGTATTTTATCAAACAATGCCCTAATATCGAACTCAAGGCACCAGTCATAGTCCCAACACCGTCTTCGAGTTACACCTATAGCATCTAGAGCCGATTTCTTTGGTCTGTATCCATACGAATCTGGCAAGAAGTGCGGTTCTACTTGGGGTTCAAATGTCAGTTTGACCACCATCTGTGCGATGCGGTCACTGACGGTTGGTATACCAAGTATCCTCTCGCCTCCGGCTTTCTTTGGAATGGCTACAGCCAGTACTGGCGGAGGGAAGTAGGTTCCCGATGCCAATCGGTTCCAAATTTTATAGAGATTTCCTTTTAAGTTCCTGTCAAATTCGGCCAGTGTTTCATTATCAACCCCTGCCGCGCCTGCATTTGCTTTCACCAACTTGTATGCGTTGACTACTTGCCATTTTGAAATGTTGAATTGTTTTGTCTTAACCTCTGCCTCCTCCTGACTTATTGTCAGTTGGGCAGAACTTAACGACGGCCTAACGCTACCCCTTCGCTCCACAACCATTACAGCTGTTTCCTCACTACTACAGATAGCTCCGTCCCAGTGCTGTGCATCGGTACTCTAATACTCGCCAATTCAGTGGCTTGTATGTCTTCCTTAGGCATCACAACGACTGGTTCCCGCAGTTCCCAAAAAGAGCCTGATATAGATTCACGCCCACTATACGCCGGACACCGTCTATGCAGCATTCGGAGTTTACTCATAGACTTATCCCAAGAGATAGAAACGCCCTTGGTTTTGATGTCAATCTCTGGATTACGACGCGTCCACATGGGTTCGGGTTAACTCGTCTCTCTATATCGTACCTGCCGAACTTTCGTTCGCACTTTGACTCCAACGCTCATGACCATAGCTCTTAACTACAGCCACTTGGAGTGGTTTGAAGCCAGCTTCCGACAGCAGACTTCGGTGGGCCTACAACCATCTCTTCCTGAGCTTATGCCTTAAGTCATAGCATCTCCTTATGCTGCTAACTTCAGTGCCTGCGGCACACTTTCAATGCTCCAATGTGC
>NZ_JBFRTU010000093.1:0-327 GCF_041474275.1 Vibrio sp. 10N.222.52.B7
ACACTGTAGAAACCGTCTTCACTGATGGTGCTTAAGGTGCCGTCACTGTGTTTGAACTCGTATTTGGTCACGCCATCCAGATCGCTGCCGGACAAGGTACCCACTACCGCGTCCGCCACTTGGTTTTCCGCGTACGTCACCGTCTGCGCACCGAACGAGCCTGACTCATCCACGTTGCTCTCTTTCAGGGTCACCGTCGCTTCCGCTGTCGAGCCGTAACCGTCGGTCATCACCATCTGGTAATCGCCACTGTTCGTGCCTTGCTCGAAGTCGTTCACCTCCGCCGAAACGCCCGCTGTCGTGATGCTGATGTTGCCGGCCGCATCG
>NZ_JBFRTU010000094.1:0-561 GCF_041474275.1 Vibrio sp. 10N.222.52.B7
CTCTCGATGGGCACACTGAGCCAAACAAATAAGCGTATTCAAATTGCTGCTGTTTTACTACGCGAGGTCTCGTTCCACGAGTAGCCCAAAGACGTGTTGTTGTGTTCTGCTGACCAAACCTAGCTTCGTCTTGAAACCAGACATCAACACTCTCTAGCCCAATATGGCCGGGGATCTTAAGGATCGTTTCGATTTGGAATTTTTTTAAAATCGTCTTGTATTTGCTGTGATTGTTTAGGGTGTTTGGAACGAGAAGTTATCCAAGAAAAACCCATGTGGTCGAGGAGATAATAGATGGAATTAGGGTGGTAGTGCTTGTCAAAGTGTTTAACGATGTAGTCATGTATATCGCTTCCAACAAGGCGGCCACCAGAAGGTGATTCAGCTTCTTTTTTTATGAAGGCACTGAGTTGAGCCCGCTGCTCATCGGTGAGGTATGCAGGCCTACCAGTCCGAGGTTTTTCTTGAAGTCCTTCTAGGCCTTCTTCAAAAAAAATCCGAACCCATTTATTGACACTGGTTCGACTGACTTTGAGAGATTTTGCAATTTGTGTACGAGAG
>NZ_JBFRTU010000095.1:0-44107 GCF_041474275.1 Vibrio sp. 10N.222.52.B7
TTTACTTTAATTGGTATAACTTCCTTTTAAAATGGTCCCGAATGAAACTGAAGTACTGCAGTTTTAGGCTGGTGAAGTACTTTGATACAATGGAATGATTAACTCATTTATGTTGATTGTTTTCGTTGGCAACCGCTGCTTAAGGCGTACCGCCATACTCGATTGCGTTTGGCAACTGCGTCCTCGGTTTGATGCTCCTAGCTATGCCGGGCGATTAGAAAGCTTTGAATGGTGGCATTGGGATGATGAAACACTAGCAGAAATATTGCCACCATTCCAAAAAGATTGCGGTGAGTTTTTGGCTTACTTTGAGCAAGTCTAACCCCAATATATTTTAAGTCTGAAACTAAAAAAGCAGCCTAAGTGGCTGCTTTTTCGTTTAATAACTTTATAGCGGTTTAGCTGGCAAGCCGTTTAGTTCGCTAACTGATTAATTAGAAAGCTTAGCCTCGACTTGCCCAAGTGCGCGTTGGTACATAAACCAAGCACATGTACCGGCAAGCAAATTACCCACCATGGCACCCCAGAACAGGCCTTCAATACCAGCAAGCTGCGAACCAATCCACAAGCAAGGCAAGAAGAAGGCGAACAGGCGCAGTGCTGATATCGTTAAGGCAGTATAAGACTTACCAAGCGCATTCGAGATAGAAACCATCAGCATACAGATACCCAACGGCCCTAAACTGATAGGAACGATAAGTAAGTGGTAGTTCAAAATGGTCGAGACTTCGTCTTCGCTGGTCATGAGATTTGCCAACCCGCCAGAGAACATCCAAGTTACCAGTGCGATCACCAATTGGAATCCTAATACAAACATCACGGCAATCTTCACAAGACTACGTATGTTCCCTAGGTTCTTTTCTCCCAACATTCGGCCAATCATAGGTGGCATCGACATAGTCAGAGCAAGCACTGCAACAATCGAAAAGAACTCAAAACGTGAACCTAGCGCCCAAGCTGCAACGGCTGCTGTGCCGTAGCCTGCAAGCAGTTTGGTGGCGAGCATCGAAGAGACTGGTGGCAGTAGCTGACTGATCATCGCAGGCCCCATGATGTTTCCTATAGAACGAATACTCTTGCCGATATCAAGATCGTGCCAGTCGAATGTCATCCAATGCTTCTTAGTTACCTTAGGAGCAACGATAAAGATACCCGCACCGAACGCCAAGATGGTCGCAATCGCGGCTCCGTTGATGCCCATGTCGAGCGTGAATATGAAAATCGGGTCCAATATCAAGTTGATGATGCTGGTCGCGATCATCATCGAACCGGGCAGCATGGTATTACCATTGGCACGACACACACTGTAGAAAAAGTAGAGCAGTGCGCCTGTCCAAGAGCTTACCAGCCAATAGATCCAGTAATAATCAATGATCGGCAGTACCGTCGGTGGTGCATCGAGGAGTTGTAAAATAGGACCACGCAACAGATAGATGATGACCGAGAACAGCGCGACACTCACACTGCCCATCGCAACGACTAATCCGCCGAGCTGTTTGGCATAGCGTATCTCGTTAGCCCCAATAGCTCTCGCGATCACAGCCGTTGTCGCGATGCCTAGTCCGACTTGAATCCCGATAATGATCATCTGAATTGGTAGCGTGAAGCCTTGAACCGCGAGCGGCAGTACGCCTAACTGGCCAATAAAAGCACTGTCTACAAGTTGGAAGCTCATCAGGGAGAGCACCCCAAACAGCATTGGCCATGTCATTGTATAGAGTTGTCGGCCAAGAGAAGGCGAGGGAGTTGCGGTCGTAGAATTCATAACACTCTTATCAGTCTTGAAGGTAGGTTTGTCGTAGTGACAATCCATTCAATGAAGAATTGCGTAAAGGATAACGTAACGTTAGCTCGATACCAATAAATGTCATTAAATCTATCGATATTACCTTTGCACAGTTTCATCGGTATGTGAGCATTGTGCAATGCAACTTTATGCGTTCGCTTATTGAAATTTAAGGTGTCGTATCTTGTTTCTGAGTTTTATATTAGCGGATTGGGTCTAAAGGTTTTCCATTCGACTATTTCTAATGTTTCGCTTTATCCCGATAACTTGGTGGCGTGACTCCAACCCAACCTTTGAATGCACGATTGAAATTACTCAAGTCGCTGTAACCCACTTGCCAACTGATGTCTTGAACAGAAAGGTTGGTCTCTTCAAGTAGCTGTTTTGCTTTAGCTTCCCGAACTTGTTCTTTGGCTTGTTTAAAGAGAATGTTTTTGCTCTTCAGGTTTCTCTGCAGCGTTCGTTTTGTCATGCCGAGCATGGTCGCAAACCACTCAATATTGAACCAAGGTAGAGTCGCATAGGTGTCTATTAATATCTCGACAGCGTGATGCCAATCTTGGGTACTATTTCGTTCTGAAATGGCACGATAATCATCGGGCAGCGGAATCGAGAACGCACCGTATTGCTCTTCAAACTGAATATCAGAATCAAAGAAATGCTTGGGTAATTTACGTGCGCTGTTGTTCTTAGAGACCAACTTGGCGTGTGATGGTTGCCAGCGACTGTCAATGAACTTACGGCATAGGCTAATCACGGTCAGGGCACGAAACCATTCTGCTTGTTCAAAACCTGAGGTCGATGGGTGATAGCAACTTCGATGACACAGCCACCACAATCCATCGCTTTTTTCCGTCCATATGGTGACGTGATTACTTAAGGTCGATATTTCAGTAATCAAGCAGCGTACCGCTTGCTCGAGAGAAGTGCATTGTTCAATTTTTCGGTCTAGCTCAGGTGACAATTGCTCTAGAGAGGCCTTACGTCCAACCTCAATCCCTATCGAATAGCCAAACTTACGCTCAAGGCCATGAATGAAGCGAATCACGTCTTGTGTAGGAAGCCATTGATTGGATTGTGTCAGTTCAATGGGTAGACCGCACGCAACGGCGACGGTGCGCCAATCCAGTCTATGTTTGTCACAATACTGAATATATGGAGCAATGTTACTGGTCGAAGTGAGCAGTATGCTGGTGGTGTTCGATGATGCTTTCATTGTTTTGTGCCTACCATTAAATGTCATCAAGTGACCTAATTAAGTGTAGCGCATCTCCCTATACTTTTCCTAACCCAAACAGGAGAACAATTATGAAACTTAAACACAATGCCGTTCTAGTATCGTTAGCGACCGCATCATCATTTGCTCTTGCAGCAAACCCAGTTGAAGAAGCTCTGAAAGTTGAAGGTGCTCAAGTTACCTTGACCGTGAAAGAGGCGAGCACAGCATTTACCCCAAGTTTTACTGACTCAGCTCGTGAGTTATTCAATAACTTTCATTGGCAGATGGGCGGCGACCACAGCGTTTACTACAACATGCACATGAGTGAGTTTCTACCAACGGCACTGGCGGCTCCAAACGAAGAGTACAAGCCTTTAGTCAAAAATATCGACCCACGACTCGCTGCACTGAAAGTTGATACTGAAAGCAAAGGTCAGTTGACAATGGATGAGTACTTGGCGGATGAACAGTTCCGTACCCAAGGCTTTATGTTGATTCACAAAGGGGAGATCGTTTACGAAGCTTACCCAGGTATGAAGCCGACAGATACGCACGTTTGGGCATCTACAGCAAAAACGACGGTTGGCACAGTGATCGCAATGTTAGTGGAAGAGGGCAAAGTCGACCCTGAAAAAGAGATCGCTGAGTATGTTTCTGAATTGAAAGGAACGAACTGGGATGGCATCACAGTACACCAAGTTCTGAACATGTCGACCGCGCTAGACAATGAAGAGACATTAGAGTCTATCTTGAACCCAGACTCTGATGTGGTGCGTTTCTTTGCGGCATCGTTTAACTCACCTCGTGCAAAAACGGGTGAAATGGAAACTTGGATGGAAGTGGCTCAAGGTGCACAGAAACTGGAAGGTGAAAAAGCCGGTGACCATTTCCGTTACGCATCTATCAACACCATGGTGCTGACTAAGTTAGTTGAAAACGTTGAGAACAAAACTTGGACTCAAGTATTCGAAGATCGTGTTTGGTCAAAAGTGCACGCACGTCAACCAATGCAATTCAACTTGACGCCAGATGGCATGGCGATCGCGGTTGGCTTGGTTTCATCAACGGTAGAAGACATGGCTCGCTGGGGAACACTATTTACACCTAGCTGGAAAGCGGTGGCTGATGAGCCAGTGGTGTCACAAGCTGTGATTGATCGTATCCGCAACGGCGGTGATCCAAAAGCATTCGTAGGTACTAGCAAAGAGAGCAGTTCACTGCACGCATACAACGAAAAAGCAGACTACAACGCATACCAATTTGATTTCATTTTCAATGACGGTGCAATGTCGAAAAGTGGCAACCTAGGCCAATTTATTTACATCGATCCTGCACGTGACTTTGTGGGTGTGATGTTCTCAACCAACCCATACCACTCAGGTTTTGGTGAGAATAAAGGCCCTGCACTAATGCGTTCGGCAGCAAAACTACTTGCTGACAAGTAATCTATTTATTACCTAACAGGATGTTCCAGGCTTCAAGGAGGAAGCAAACGACTTTCGAGAGAGATAATGAAAAAGTTTGCTCTATTAATCCCGTTGAGTTTAGGTCTAGCCCTTCCTGCACATGCCGATTCAGATTCCGAACGTGTTATCGATCCTGCTGATGTCACTAAAGTTTATACTCAAGCTGCATTGATGCTGAATGGTAGTTCAGATATCCAATTTCAAGGGCAAGTTTCTGGCGGTTTAGAAAACGGTCAGCAGTTTGCCCTACTGGCCGAAGGGACGTTTGTCGATGAAAGCAACACAGCGCTTCGCGATCCAGACAAATTCGGTACAGAGTACAGCAACTCTAGAATTCAGTACTTCCACGTCTTTGAAACAGGGACGAAAGCTACGCCTAAAGTGGGTCTTTCATTAGATTATATTAATACGCGCAACAGTATTAAAAATGACTTATTGTCGGTTGGCGGTGTTGTTGCGATTAATCCAGCTTATACCGGTGGATTCCTGGTATTTCCAAGAGCAGGACTGATGACTGGTAGTATGGAGATCCCTGGCGTCACTTCATCTAAAGATGATTTAACGGGATACTCGCTTGGTTTGATTACCGCGAAGCATCTCGGTGACTCTGGCGCTTATGTGTCTTTGGTTCCTGAGTGGCAAGATCTTTCTGGTGATGATATCGACATGCAAAACTTCTCATTTAAAACATCGTTAAATGTGCCGATGAACACTGCAAGAACTTGGTGGTTGAATACGCGCTATGACATTACCAAAGCGGATGTTGATGTGAAAGGTGTGCCAATGCCGAATGGTTGGCAAACCGAGGCTTGGGTTGGTGTGAGATACTACTTCTAGCGCTCTAGCCAGCTAATTTGCAAAGAACCTAGAAAAGCCAGTCAACGTGACTGGCTTTTGTCGTTAAGGTACCGCGTGAAGCGTTACTTATTTACTTATTTATTAACAACGTTACCTAGCTTCAACCACGTATCGATAACCGTATCTGGGTTTAGTGAAACAGAGCTGATGCCTTGCTCCATTAACCACTCTGCTAGGTCGTCATGGTCAGATGGGCCTTGGCCACAAATACCCACGTATTTACCCGCTTTGGTTGCTGCATCGATCGCCATTTTCAGCATTGCTTTCACGGCTGGGTTACGCTCATCGAAGAGGTGTGCCACATCGCCTGAATCTCGGTCTAGGCCAAGCGTCAGCTGTGTCATGTCGTTTGAACCGATAGAGAAGCCATCGAAGTACTTCAAGAACTCATCAGCCAAAATTGCGTTCGATGGTAGCTCACACATCATGATGACTTTCAGACCTTGGTCGCCACGGCGTAGGTCGAACTTAGCCAGAATGTCGATAACCGATGCTGCTTCGCTTGGCGTGCGAACGAATGGAATCATGATTTCAACGTTCTTAAGACCCATCTCGTTACGAACACGTTTGATCGCTTGAGTTTCTAGCTCGAAACAGTCTTCGAATACTGGTGAGATGTAACGAGATGCACCACGGAAGCCCAGCATTGGGTTCTCTTCATGTGGTTCAAATGTTTTGCCGCCTACAAGGTTGCTGTACTCATTCGACTTAAAGTCAGACATACGTACGATCACACGCTTAGGCCAGAATGCAGAAGCGATGGTCGCGATGCCCTCTGTTAATTTGCTTACGTAGAAATCGATAGGATCTTTGTAGCCACGAATACGTTCGTTGATTTCCGCTTTTAGCTCATCCGTTTGTGCATCGAAGTTAAGCAGCGCTTTAGGGTGAATACCGATCATCTTGTTGATGATGAATTCTAGACGAGCAAGGCCAACACCTTCGTTCGGGATTTGTGCAAAGTCGAAGGCACGATCTGGGTTACCCACGTTCATCATTACTTTGGTTGGTAGCATTGGTAGCTCATCAACCTCAGAACGTTTGATTTCAAAATCGAGTTCGCCGTTGTAAACGTAGCCTGTTTCGCCTTCTGAACATGACACTGTCACGGTATCGCCATCGTTTAGGCTGCTTGTTGCTGTACCACAACCAACAATCGCTGGGATACCAAGCTCGCGAGCAATGATCGCAGCGTGACAAGTACGGCCACCACGGTTAGTCACAATCGCAGACGCTTTCTTCATCACAGGTTCCCAGTCTGGGTCTGTCATGTCAGTTACCAGCACGTCGCCTTCTTGAACCAGTGACATTTGGTCTAGAGAATCAACCAAGCGAACAGGGCCAGAGCCGATACGCTGACCGATAGCGCGGCCTTCAACCAAGACATCCGCCTTATTGTTTAGCTCGTAACGCTCGATAACGTTTTGATCGCTTTGAGAACATACGGTTTCTGGGCGAGCCTGAACGATGTAAAGCTTGCCGTCGATGCCATCTTTCGCCCACTCAATGTCCATTGGACGTTGGTAGTGCTTCTCGATGATCATCGCTTGTTTTGCTAGCTCTTTGATCTCTTCATCGTTGAGTGAGAACTCGTTACGCTCTTGAGTGTCGGTGTCGATGATATCGACTTGCTTGCCGATTTCTTGATTGGTCGAGTAGATCATCTTGATCAACTTAGAACCAAACGTCTTTTTAACGATTGGGTAGTGACCCGCTTCTAACATTGGCTTGTGAACGTAGAACTCGTCTGGGTTCACTGCGCCCTGTACAACCATTTCACCCAAGCCCCAAGAAGAGGTGATGAATACCACTTGGTCGAAGCCAGACTCAGTATCAAGCGTGAACATCACACCTGAAGAGGCTTTGTCTGAGCGAACCATGCGCTGGATACCCGCAGACAATGAAATGCCACGGTGGTCAAAGCCTTGGTGTACACGGTAAGAGATAGCGCGGTCGTTAAACAGTGACGCGTAAACGTGCTTGGTTGCTTCGAGTACCGCGTCGATGCCTTTCACGTTAAGGAAGGTTTCTTGCTGGCCTGCGAAAGAAGCATCTGGAAGATCTTCTGCGGTTGCCGATGAACGAACCGCTACAGACAATTCTTCGTTGTCTTCAATTAGCTCACGGTAGTTCTCACGGATGTCTTGCTCTAGTGATTCTGGGAAGGGTGCATCTAGAACCCATTGTCGAATCGTTGCACCTGTCTTACGCAGGGCGTCAACGTCTTCAACATCAAGTTCATCAAGTCGTTGGTGAATGCGCTCATCAAGACCTTTGTAATCAAGAAAGTCGTTAAACGCATAAGAGGTGGTAGCAAAACCATTAGGTACAGAAACACCAGCATTGGACAGGTTAGAAACCATCTCGCCCAGTGAGGCGTTCTTACCGCCGACTTTGTCGACATCTTCCATGGATAGGCCATTGAACCATAGGGTATTATTTTGCATTTATTTCTCCAGAAACATAGCAAGCATTGTAGGGATTTAAAGGCAAACGATTACGTATCAGTTTAAAAAATGTAAATTATTTTTTAAAGCTGTGGGGGACGTAATAGTCAGCAGGGTTTCGTTATATATATTATGGTTCCCATCCTACTCAAAATAATTTTAAACATTAAATAAAAAATGCAAATTGATATCCAAAGTCGTGATGTATTCTATGTTTCTGATGGAACGGCCATAACATGTGAGACTTTAGGGCATGTTGTTCTAGGTCAATTCCCTTTTAAAGCCAATGAAAAAACCTTTCCGTTTGTGGAAAGTGAGGACAAACTTTCTGATTTATTAAAAGAGATTGAAATTTCGTATCGTGATACCGGATTAGAACCGCTAGTGTTCTTTTCGATTGTGATACCTGATATCAAAACCAAATTGCTAGAAGCGCCCGCGCACTGTTATGACGTGTTAGAGAGCATCGTGCAGAAAGTACAGGATGACATTCAGATGGCGCCTGTTCCTAAGTTGCAGCGCTCACGCAGTGTAAACAAGGACTCGGTGAAGTATTTCGACCGTATTGCTGCGATTGAGTACACGCTCGCGCATGATGATGGCATCACGCTAAAAGGGCTGGAAGAAGCCGACATCATCTTGTTGGGTGTTTCTCGAAGTGGCAAAACACCAACAAGTTTGTATATGGCGATGCAGTTTGGCTTACGCGTAGCAAACTACCCATTTATCCACGATGACTTGGCACGCTTAAAGCTGTTGCCAGAGTTTGAGATTTACCGACATAAGCTGTTTGGTTTGACCATTGATGCAGAAAGGCTCACTGAAATTCGTGAGAACCGCTTAGCAGGCAGCGAATACGCCAGTGACTCACAATGTTTGTATGAATTGCAAACGGTAGAGGCGATGTTCCGTCGAGAAGCGATACCTTACATCAACACCTCTTCACTATCGGTTGAAGAAATTTCGACACGAATCTTGGAGCGAACAGGTTTGAGAAGGCGTCTGCTGTAAGACAAAGCCTTAGAGAAATAGAATGGCCAGATAAAAGAAAATCGAAGCTCGCAGTTTACACCTGAGAGCTTCGATTTTTTGTTTGTGCTCGTTGTAGTCGCTTGCGAGTCAGAGCTTGTTTTCTTAATCAGAGCTTGCTTTCTTAATCGAGATAGCTTTCTAGCGAAGTAAAGACAGCTTTAGCGTTTCGCTTTTCTTTTCTAACCAGCGTTCAAGTGCTGGTGGCCATGTGATGTTTGGTTCTACGCAAAAGCCACGAAGCATCGAGAAATACACCGCTTGATCGATTAGAGGCAGTGATGACTCACCATTCTCTAGATCCAGTAAGAGTTCGGCATCTTTCAGTAATGGGTTAATCAGTTGAACGAACTGAGGCGTCTTTTCTAACAGTTCTTCAAAGTTAAAACCTTCGGTCTCTTTACTGGCACGCCAAGCTTCTTTGGCTCCAGCAGAGCGATATTCAGCCAAGTCGAGGTTCCACCAACGTGGGCGTCCAATCTGTTGAGTAAGAGGGAATGCGCGAGTTTGGAACACAGTCACTTGCTCAGATGGCACACGCTGCTCATCGCTTGATTTCAAGTCCATGAAGTACGCGATGATATCTAGGCTCTCTGCCATGATAGAGCCATCGTCTTTTTGTAAGACGGGTACCATCTTTTTACCGATCAGATCGATAAGGGTTTGGGCATCATCATAATCGACAGAAACAAGCTCAATGTTCAAGCCTAGCGATTGAGCAATGTAGGAGACTCTTGCACAGAAAGGGCAGTGATCGTAAATGTAAAGCTTCATAGCTTCCCTCATTCGGGTCTTTCTTAGTATAAGATGATGCTAATGTACCAGAAACTTTCGCAGACAATAAGCCTTTGTTAACAAGAACTATTCACTGCGATTAAGTGCACGGGAATATCAAGAGAACGATGAGAATAAGCACCTAGTGTAGAAACTCGTTGCCTAATTCTATTGTCAGTTGAGTGCGGTTTTATTGTAACGAGTAAGCTAATGAGAAAGCTAGTGGGTAAATGACGGGCATAAAAAAGGCTCTGGCTGCTTACTCTAATGCAGAAGAGTGAAGTCAGCCAAAGCCTCAATTTTGTTACCTTTAGTAGAGTGACTACTAAAAGGGCAGAGTGGTTAAACTATGCTTTTTTAAGATCTTGCGCTGGGTAAGTAAGCGTCATTGCGCCTTCTACCGTTGTAACGTGAACGTAGCCGCCACCAGCACTTAGGCCAGTTACTACCATTTCACCTAGTTCAACACCTTTTGTTGCTACAACGCGATCATCAACTGAAAACACTTTACACACCTTCAATAAATTAAATAAATACGATAGATATCGAACGCGGATTTAAACAGATGGGACCTCAATCAACTAATCCGGTTATTTGTCGTAAAGATTAAATTCAGTTATGTATAAATAATTATGTATTAAAAATCAGTTTGTTAACTTACGCTGTGACGTTATTTATCCGCTGGATACACTACACCAACTTGTTGGCGCATCTCTGTAATTAACTTCGCAACCGTTAAAGCGCGCAGTTGGGCCTGCGCTTGTGTTGCGTTGTCGCCAGCAATGCAGCTAGCAAAGGCCTGCGCTTCGTAACTCATGGAGTTTTCGCTTTGCGCTTGAGTAAGGTTTTCTACCGTGCCATCGCGGTAGCGGATCTTAACGTCAGTACATTCAGCGATGTGATCGATGATGATCGCCCCTAATTCACCTTGGATCTCGCTTGGCGCATAAGAGTCGCTGACTTTGGAGTGCGCAAGGGTCACATCAAACTCAGGGTATTGGAAGATCGCACAGCCATGAGCATCGACACCTGAATCAAGTAGCTTTGCAGAAGCCTGTGCGTTTTCAGGTTTGCCAAATAGCGCGACTGTCGCGGCAACACAGTAAAAGCCAATATCGACCAATGAGCCGTTAGAAAAAGCTGGGTTGAAGGTATTTGGGTTCTCGCCGTTTAGGTATTTTTGGTAGCGCGATGAATACTGGCAGTAGTTGATGTGTGCTTTATGTACCTTGCCAATCTTTTCTAACCCAAGTTGAATTTGCTTAAAGTTCGGTAAGAATTGAGATTTATACGCCTCAAACAGCACCACACCGTTTTTCTCAGCGACTTCGAACATGCGTGTTGCTTCATCAATATTTGATGCAACCGGCTTTTCACAGATAACATGCTTGCCGTGTTCCATCATGAAGATAGATTGCTCGCAATGCAGTGAGTTAGGGGAAGCGATGTACACGGCTTCTACAGTGTTGTCATTGGCCAATGCGTCGAGTGAGTCATACGTGGTTTCAACGTCAAATTCTTGGGCGAACTGTGCCGCGCTGTCTAGATTTCGAGAGTAAACCGCAGCAAGTTGCATCGATTGAGATTCGTGCGCAGCTTGAACAAACTTTTGTGTAATCCAATTGGTTCCAATTACAGCAAACTTAATCATATAGGTATCCAGTCGTTAGTCGTCGTTAGTATATTGATTCTGCAGAGATAGTAGCACTCAACGGCTGGCAATGTGCCTGAGATTTACGGAACAATTTCCCTAAACATAGTGCCTAATATTAATGTTCAGCCTTCACAGAGCGTCTGAGTTGACCAGTGTAACGGTGCACAACTAAGCCATTTTTGCTAAGGTGTTATTGAATTCAAACAAGGTGATGATATGCAAATCCGGACGGCCAAGGTAACTGATATTAACGCGATCTTAGCGCTCTCTGAGCAGATAAACCGTCAACATCATCTTGGTGCGCCTATGGTATTTGCACCAGCGTCACAAGGCTTGGCCGACAGTGAAGAGTATTGGTTAGGTTTGATGCTTGACCCACTTGGCGCTTTCTTGGTTGCAGTAGACGACAAGCAAGTCGTTGGCTTTTTAGCGGGTAAGGTAACGCAGAACAAAGGCGTCAGTTTTATTCAGCCGCACAAGGTGGCAGGGTCAATACGATTGTGGTGAACGATCAGGTTCAGAGCAAAGGTGCTGGTCGAGCGTTAATGAAGTCTTTTAATCAATGGGCGCAGGCGAGAGGAGCGATAGAACTTAGGTTGGAGGTAATGGAGTTTAACCAACAAGCTCAGGGTTTCTATGAGTCGTTAGGAATGGAAACTCAGTCACGAACCATGTCCATGCGTTTTGAGGAGATCTAAAGGTGCGTCTGTTTCTGCCTTTATCACTGTGTTTACTGTTTGTGGCTTCGAACGCGAATGCTGAGCAAGTCGTGGTCGAGAAAATAGTCTCTGACGCGACCGCTATCGAAACCATCGTATTCGAGTCTGCACCGGCTCATTCTCAACGTGTCTCAACGTCTTCATCTAACTCAACCTCTTCCACGAGCTCAACCTCTTCCACGAGCTCAAACTCTTCCACGAGCTCAAACTCCGAGCATGTGATTATTGTGGATGATGTTCTTAACAGTAGCCCTGATGAAAAGGTAGCTCAGCTTTCTCAAGGGTCATCAAAACGTCCACCTCAAAGTTCCTCTCGACAGTTTTACAACGTACCGGATAGCGCATCTGAGATAGATTCGCTGTCGCAAGTGGTTACGTTAGTTAAAGTCGATAAATCGAAACGTAGGATGTATCTGCTAAAAGGTGAAGAGGTGATTCAGGAGTTTCGTATTGCGCTAGGCAAACAACCGAAAGGGCATAAACGCTTTGAAGGGGACAACCGAACGCCGGAAGGGGAATACCAGCTCGATTATGTGATGGAAGAGTCGGACTTTTATCGCTCAGTACATATTAACTATCCGCAACCTTCGGATATGCAATGGGCAGAGCAAAATGATGTAGATCCTGGAGGAAACATCAAAATCCATGGCATCAAAAACGGCGAGCGTCGTTCGCCGAGCTTTATTCAAAGTTTTGATTGGACGGATGGCTGTATCGCGTTAACCAATCAAGATATGGATGAGTTTCTCCAACTTGTAAAAATGGGTACCCCTATCCATATCGAATGGTAGTCATTGGTACCCAGTTTTCTTAATCACTTTCCGCAGTCAATTAGCGCAATCAATTCGCGAAACCAATTCGTAAAAGCAACGTCCAAAATTAAACGCTAAAGCCGTTACAGTAAGACTCGACCTGCACTGAATATTGCAATCACAATCAGCAATGCAATGGTGACTGGCTTAAACTTCGCTCCACCAAATCTTTCGAACAGTTTAGAACCCACATAACCGCCAAACATGCTGCTTGGTAGAAGCGCGAGAGTCAGCCAAACTACATCGCGGTCGACTAACCCAGCGATAGATGCCGAAACAAACGCAGTGGAATCAGCCAATACAAAGAAGGCTATCAGGCCTGCTCTGGCAATGTGCGGAGCAACTGGGCTTGCCAATGCATGAGTGCCAATTGGAGGCCCTGACATCGAAGCCGCGCCGTTCATTACACCTGCAAGGCTGCCTAGAATATAGGGAGCAAATCTAGGCTCGCTTTTGTATTGGGAGCCTTTATAGATCATAAGCGCAGACGCAAAAATGAAGGCACTGATGATCAAGATGATCGTGTCTTGGCTAACGGATTTGAGCAACAGCAAGCCGACGGGCGTGAAGGCCAAACAAGGGATAAATACCTTTGAAACCCATCGCCAATTTACGTGATGTTTAACCTTAGGCAGCAATTGGATATTACCTAACAGGTCGATCAGCATGAATACAGGAACCAGTTCAATAACAGGTACGAATAACGCACTCAATGGCAATGACACTAAGGTGAAACCAAAACCTGAGAAGCCACGAACAATAGCGGCGAAAATGAAGATTGCACCCAAAATTGGGAAGGTTGGACTAAAAATGAGATCCATAAATTAAGTAACCAATGAAGCTGTCTAAATAGAGCGAGCTAATGAAACCAAGTGAGTAGCGGAATGTACTCCTACTCACTTGTGTTTGCTACCTAATTTTAAGGTTTCCCGAGAGTTAATTTTAAAGTATCTCGGGGTTGTTTTTGCAGTATTCGCTTGGTCAATCTATAGAGGTGAATTGATTCGGAAAGTCAGTAAATACAGCATCTACTTTTGAGATGAATTTGAAGTGAGACGGATCGTTTACTGTGTAGCACCAAGTTTGAATGTTTGCTTCACTCAGTGTATCAAGATCGCTCTGATTCACATGCTCGTAGTTCATGTGACAGCTGAACGCTTTAACCTCGTCAATCAACATCAAGTCGGCTTGAGTCAGTTGCTCGGTGATCAGACCTACGCGGTATCTCGGCAGGTGACGAGCCATTTCAGGAACGACTTGATGGCTGAAACTTGAAAGCAGCACTCTGTCGGTGTCTAGATTTGAACGAATCAACTCGGTATGCAGCAAATCAACGACATGAGGCGCTTGATGTCGACTGTCGACTTTGATCTCTAAGTTCACGCTGAGATCATGCTGTTCAGCAAGCGCGAGCAACTCTTCCAACGTCAATATTCTTTCACCAGCGAACTGCTCAGACTTCCAACTGCCAAAATCGAGCTGACGCAGTTCTGCAAGGGTGTGTTCGTCGACACGACCCTTGCCATCGCTGCAGCGCTCAAGGGTGTGGTCGTGACAAACCACAAGTTGATCATCCTGAGTTGGCTGAATATCTACTTCAATCCATTTCAAGCCGAGTTTAGCGGCTTGTTCAATGCTTGCTTTGGTATTTTCTGGGTGAGTACCTGCTACACCCCGATGACCTACGATGATAGACGACATAATTAATCCTTCTTAAAGACGCACCGTAAAAACGCATTAAATATCAGTGTACTCGATTAAGCGAGAGCCGTCGTTATGCTTGTCGTCTCTTCGCGTGACTCTTGTGAAGTAAAGTTATTCGGCTGAATACGCTTCCCACGACTGTCAAAAATATGCAGGTTGGATTTATTAATGCTTACTCCGAGCGGCAGTACTTGGCATAGTGTCGTTTCTGGCGTGACGGCGATAAAGGGTTGGTCGTTCACCAGGCCATGAACCAATTGATTCGGCCCCAATGGCTCAACCACACTGATACGCAGTTCGAGAGGCAAGGTGTTCATTTTTAATTCGGAACAAACCTCAGAGTGTTCAGGGCGAATGCCAAGCGTGATAGTCGCGTTCTTAACGTGCGCGTACTCTGGCAGGTACATTTGTTGATCACCGATTTCAAGATAGCCATCATCGAGCGTGGCAGTTAGGAAGTTCATCGCGGGGCTGCCAATAAAGCTTGCCACAAAGGTACTGGCAGGCTGGTGGTAAACTTCTCTTGGTGTGCCGACTTGTTCTATCTGACCTTTGTTGAGAACCACGATTCTATCTGCCAGTGTCATGGCTTCGACTTGGTCATGAGTCACGTAAATACTGGTTACGCCTAGCTCGCGCTGCAGCTTTTTGATTTCTAATCTCATGTGAGCGCGCAATGAGGCATCTAGGTTAGACAAAGGCTCATCAAACAGGAACAGTTGAGGGTCGCGTACAATCGCTCGTCCCATAGCAACACGTTGACGTTGACCACCAGAAAGTTTGGCTGGCTTGCGGTCTAGGTATTCTTCGATCTTCAGCGTTTTGGCGACTTTCTCAATTTTATCTTCAATAAGGTGCTGACTGACACCTCGGTTTTTTAAGCCATAAGCGAGGTTCTTATACACCGTCATGTGAGGGTAGAGCGCGTAATTCTGGAAGACCATCGCGATATCACGCAGGGCAGGTTTCTCTGTATCAACCCGACGACCACCCAAGTGTATCTCACCGCCAGAGATGCTTTCTAAACCCGCAATGGAACGCAAAATAGAAGACTTGCCACAACCAGAAGGACCCACCAACACAAGGAACTCACCCTCATCGATATCAAGAGAGACTCCTTTGACGGCTTGATGGCCGTTTTCATACGTCTTGACCAAGTTTTTGATACCCAACATGGTGGGAGCTTTACGCGTACGATCGTGAGTGGCTTGGTTGTGCGCTAGCGTCTGCTTTAGGTTTGGCATCGAGGTGTCCTCTGTATTTTTGTGGATAGCTTGGTGAGAAGGCTGGTGAGATGTCTTGTACTCATTGAGAGATTGAATGCGGTTATTGTTCATTTGAGTTGTGTCGTTATTATTTTTCACTTTCTACTAGCCCTTTTACAAACCAACGCTGAAATACAACCACCACTAAAACGGGTGGCAACATGGCTAAAATCACCATGGCGAAAGCATAGTCATAGCGCGGTAAACTGGTTTCATTGATGTTGTTGAGTACTTGTTTTATGCCCATCACGATGGTGTTGTAGCCTTCATCGGTAGTCATCATGATCGGCCATAAGTATTGGTTCCAACCCACCACAAACATAATGATGAAAATCGCTGAGATCATGGTTTTAGAAAGAGGCAGCAAGATATCGACAAAGAATCGAAATGGCCCCGCGTTATCTAACTGTGCGGCTTCTAACAATTCATCGGGGATGGTTTTGAAGAATTGCCTAAAAAAGAACGTCGCGGTGGCTGATGCGATCAAAGGTAGAATCAATCCTGTGTAGCTATTAAGAAGCCCAAGCCCTGCGACAACTTCATAGGAAGGGATAATACGAACCTCTAATGGCAGTAGCAGCGTCACGAATATCAACCAGAACCAAGCTGTAGCATAAGGCAGTCGAAAGTAGACCAAAGCATACGCCGCCATCATCGAAATGATGATCTTACCGATCGCAAAACCTAGCCCCATGATCATTGAGTTGGCGATCATTTTACTGGCGGTGACTTCGCCACTGAAGCCCATACTCTTGTTCCAAGCTTCGCTATAAATAGCCGTAAAGTTATCGCCCGGTAGCCATTGCAGGCCTTCGCTGACAATGGTGTTCGGGTTATGCGTCGAGCTGGCAAAGATTAGCCAGATAGGGACCAACATAAACAGCATCCCAGCAATTAAAATTAGGTGGTCAGAGACCTTATTACTTTTCATAAATAACTCCTGTCGCGTTAAAATCCAGCTGTGATGGGCTAGTAATGGACACGCTTTTCTACAACGCGAAACTGGATGAATGTAAGAGTGAGGACCAGCAATAACAGCACAACAGATTGTGCGGAGCTGCCGCCTAAATCTGCGCCAACAAAACCATCTCGATACACTTTGTAGACTAACGAAGTTGTACCGCCACCCGGGCCGCCATTGGTCATGGTGTCGATTACGCCAAAGGTTTCAAAGAACGAGTAGGTGAGGTTGATGACCAGTAGGAAAAATCCGGTTGGCGCGAGTAGCGGAAAAGTAATGGTCCAGAAACGTTTCGAGTCGCTGACACAATCGAGCATCGCCGCTTCTTTTACTGCGTAAGAGATCGATTGAAGCCCAGCCAGAAAGTAGATGAAATTCACCGAAACCTGTTTCCAAACCGAAACCAAAATCAGAGCAAACGTGGCATCCAAAGGGTCGGTCTGGAAGCTAAAGTCCCAACCTATAACCGCAAATATCTCGGCAAACACGCCAATATGTGGGTTAAACAAGAAAGCACCGATTACGCCTGCAATCGCAGGGGCAACCGCGTAAACCCAAGTGAGAGTGACCTTGTAAGCGCCTTGTCCGTGAATGATGTTGTCGGCTTTAACCGCGAGCAGTAGCGCTAAGGCAAGCGATAAGAAAGAGACCACAATCGCGAACATTAAGGTGAAGCCAATCGAGTTCAGATATTCGCTCGATTCGAACAGCATTTGATAGTTTTCGAACCACACGAAGATGGAAGAGGTGCCCCAAGGGTCTTCTAGCATGAAGGACAGGTAAACTGCCTTTGCTGCTGGGTAGATAAAGAAAACTGCAATGATGAGTATCTGAGGCGCCAAAAATAGGTAAGGCAGCGGAGAGTGAAAGAATTGCTGACGTCGTTCCACAGGGTAATCCCCAAAAATTAGTGACTGTTATCACTGTTAGTTACGGTGAGCACTAGCGCTATAGCAAAGGAATGCATCCAGTTGAGTTGTAGTTTTTGGAGCAAGAAATGGCGTTAGTGAAGAATCTCCTCACTCCTTGCCATTACGTTTTTAATGACGCAGTGACAAGTGGTGAGGAGCAATGAACGGCTTTGGTTTGTTAAGCCTTTAGCTCAGTAATCTGCTTTGGTTAAAAAGCCAAATTAGTTCATCGTACGAGCGAAGCGTTTCAGCAGTTTGCTGCTCTCATCTTCGACTTTATCTAGGCTATTCTCGACGCTAGAGCGGTCAGCGAAGATATTGTCGAACTCACGATGCATCACTTCACGAATTTGAGGGTAGTAACCTAAGCGGTAGCCCTTAGTCCATTCGCCCGATTTTAGGCTTAGCTGCTTAACGCCCACTTCTGCATCTGGTTGTTCGTTGTAGTAGCCAGACTCTTTCGCTAGCTCATAGGCAGCCGTTGTTACAGGTACATAACCAGTGGTTTTGTGCCAGTAGACTTGAGTTTCAGGCTTAGTCAGGTAATCAAAGAACGCTGCGACACCTTTGTCTTGTTGTTGGTCATGGCCATTGAGTGCAAACAGAGCTGCGCCGCCAATGAAGGTTAAGCCTGCGTCTGGGTTAACCGATTTCCAGTATGGAAGGTATGTGGTGCCGAGTTCGAAAGGTACGCGGTTACGTAAGCCACCGAATGAGCCTGAAGAACCCATCCACATCGCCACTTCTTGGCGCTCGAAAGGGGTTTGGTTTGCATCCCAGTCGCTGCCGTAATACTTGTAGTAACCTAGATCTGACCACTCTTTCATCTTGCTAACGTGCATCATCATGTCTTTGGTGTTGAACATGATCTTAGTGGACAAGCCATCGTAGCCGTTGTTTTGATCTGCGACTGGCAGGTTGTGGCGAGACTTAAAGTTCTCGAACATGATCCACGGCGTCAGAGATTGAGAAAACGCGATGTGTCCTTCAGCCTTCAGTTTCTTAGCGACCACTTCTAGTTCTTCATAAGTTTTAGGCGCGTCTGCACCCACTTCCGCGAGAAGATCTTTGTTGTAGTAAAGAACCGGTGTCGAACTGTTGAAAGGCATACCAACCATCTTGCCTTGGTTGTCGGCATAGAAGTTACGAACGCCCGCTAGGTAGTCGTTTGAATTAAAGTTGTAACCCGACTCAACCAGAATATCCTGTACCGGTTTCGCGACGTCTTTCGCGTTCATGATGGTTGCTGCGCCTGCATCGAAGACTTGCAGAATATTGGGTGCTTCACCTGCTCGGTATGCCGCGATACCGGCTGTTAAGGTCTCTGTGTATGAACCTTTGTAGATTGGCGTGATCTCGTAATCATCTTGTGACGCATTAAAGTCGGTCGCAATTTTGTTTACTGTTTCTCCAAGCTGGCCGCCCATTGCGTGCCACCAAGTGACTTGAGTCGTTGCGAACGCTGGCATTGCCGCTGTCGCAGAAAGAACGCCTGCCAAAATTAGCTTATTCATCTTCGTTTCCTTTTGGATGAAATCGATGTCGAGGTATTGGATTAGAGTGTTAACGAGACGGTAGGGGTGTCGTTTGAAGCTATCTTGAACAGGGCGTATTTCACTTAAGTGGCTAAACCGTTTCACTGATATGAAAGATTCATTTCGATTTCATTTAAGAGAAAAGTTATTGATGGTTTTAATATTTATTGCGTGCGGTTTTTAAGAGGTATGTTGTTCAATACTCGCTCAATATTTTTTCCATAAAAAAGCCTCTCGAAGGAGAGGCTTTGAATAAGCTAGAGCTTGTTATAATCGGCTTTGTTCTAGTGTGCGATATCGAGTTGGTTGTCTTTCACGCCGTTAATACGGAACCAACCTGCAATACTGAATCGCTCTGTGTTTGTCGGCAGTACCTCGTGTGGGAACTGTTCAGATAAGAACACAAATAAGCGGCCTGACTTTGGTGGAATGGTCGCGATGTGGTTGTCTTTTAGGTCGTAAACCACAAGTTCACCAGCGTCTTCTTCTGTCCACTCATCATTCATATAGAACACAGTGGTCAGGCGGCGGTTTTCATTGCCCTTGAAACAGTCTAAGTGCTTCTGGTAGAAGTCGCCTTTTTCGTATTTAGCAAAGTGCGCTTCGTACTCGAACAGACCCAAAAAGAACGCTTGGTTTGCCGCTAAACGAATTTGTTCCATTTTGTCTAGGAACAGAGATGCTGGCTGACCCATATCGCGACGCACCCATTGAATCTTGTCACTACGAATGGTCGACTCTCGCGTTACTTCATCGTTACGGCCAATCCTAGCCTTTTTCCAGTTCTCTGGAATGCAATCCCTCAATGCCACCACTTCTTCATGAGTTAAGAAGTCATCCCAAACAAAGTAGCCTTGGGTAGAAAGAGCATCGATTAGTTGGTTCATGTATAGCACTCAGACAATAAATTAGAGGCGCATATATAGTCCTAATAACTTAGGTCAACAAATCACGTATTTTGTCGTCACGATAAAAGAGCGGAAGAGCATGGTACTTTGATGTGATTTTATAGTTAACAAATTTGTTACAAATAAATGTGAGTTTGCTATGGTGTAGGTCTGACCAGTTGAATTATCACAAGGAGCGGTTTTGCAGCTGCATACCATCAAAGGCTATATCCAAGACATGTATCTCGTAGAGTACCCAGATAGGTTGCTGTTACTTGATGGTGCGTGCCGTGCGGATATTCCTCATCTTAGGGCTTTCATTGAAGATGAGCTTGGCCGTGAATTTAGCGACCTACATACTGTGGTTGTTACACACATGCATCCGGACCACGCAGGGGCAGCGCATACGCTCAGAAAGCTGACTAATTGTCATTTGGTGGCAGCAAACAGAGACAAAGATTGGTATCACGGCATCGATGGCATTTTGATGCACCTGACCGACTTAGCGCTTGCTAGGTGGATGGCGAACCGCTTAGGCAAGCCTAAAGCAAACCTATGGTATTCAAGAAAGTTAAAGCCGGACTACAAGCTGTCTGATGGGGATAGTATTCCAGGGTTTGATGATTGGTTGGTTCTTGAAACACCGGGCCATACCGACCGTGATCTCTCGGTCTATTGCCCATCACACAGCGTGGCTTATGTTGCCGATTTAATGGTCGAGGTTAAGAAGAAGCTGATTCCGCCGTTTCCTATCTTTCACCCTAATAAGTATCGAGCGTCTGTATCGCGCATTTATGACATGCAGCTCGATACCTTGCTGGTGGCGCATGGTGGGCAAGTCGATTTCAGTCAGAAGGCTTTTGAACACCTGTTGATGAGTGCCCCAAGAAGGCCTGTTACACATTGGCGAGTGACGAAAATCAAAACCAAGAAATTACTTTTATCGATTGGGCGATTTGGTTTTCAATCTCATGGTAAATCGAAGAAATAGATCAGAAGCTTGAATGCAAAGTCGTGTATTCAGAGCTGAAAGTAGAAATAGAAAAATAGATAGCAATAAGGCCAGTCATGAGACTGGCCTTATATCGTTGTGAGTAGCTTTAGTTATAACCTGTGAAGCGGTTACGATGACTCGGATTAGTGAGTCAGCAGGAATTCACCCGCAGGGTCAACAATCACTTTGTCACTCATGCCTTGACGTCCAAGCAACATCATGTAAGTCATGTCTTGACGGTTGCTTAGCGTGATATCGATCGGCCATTCCTGACCACCGATTCTTAGCATGGTTTCAATCACGCAACGGTGTTCAACTTCGCCGTTAGATGATTTAATTTTCTTACTTGTTTTCAGTTTCGCCTTGCAGCGCACCGTCTCTTCTAGGTGATAAACGTCTGGGTGAAGGTCGAACTCTACGAATTTCTCACCATTTGATTTAACACATAGTAGATTGTCTACGTGTAGAGAAGAGGTTTTAGCCCCTGTATCAACACGTGTATGTAGTCCAGTTATCCCTAACTCTGGTAAGCAAAGTGCTTCGGTATTCCCTATGATCATTTTATTGTTCATTTTCTTTCCAATCATGAGTTAACGGTATTCAATCAGCCCTTGCCACGAGTACGGTTAGCGTTTGGCTTTGCATTTTTTTCGATGAACTCGAAAATCATGTCTGCTACATCTTTACCCGTTGCTTTCTCGATGCCTTCTAGGCCTGGAGAAGAGTTTACTTCCATTACTACTGGGCCGTTCTTAGATTGTAGGATATCTACACCACATAGGTTTAATCCCATGATTTTCGCTGCATTGATTGCTGTTGCGCGCTCTTCTTTGGTTAGTTTAACCAGCTGAGCAGTGCCGCCACGGTGCAGGTTAGAGCGGAATTCACCTTCACCAGCTTGACGCTTCATTGCAGCAATTACTTTGTTGCCAACAACAAAACAACGGATGTCTGCGCCATTTGCTTCTTCAATGAACTCTTGAACCAAGATGTTCGCTTTTAGGCCCATGAACGCTTCGATAACGCTTTCTGCTGCTTTGTTTGTTTCTGCTAGTACAACGCCGATACCTTGAGTGCCTTCAAGAAGCTTGATCACAAGTGGCGCGCCGCCTACGTTTTTGATCAGGTCTTGAATCTTGTCTGGGCGGCTAGCGAAACCTGTTTTTGGTAAGCCAATACCTTTACGAGACAACAGTTGTAGTGAGCGCAGTTTGTCGCGAGAGCGACTGATTGCTACTGACTCATTGATACAAAAAGTGCCCATCATTTCGAATTGGCGAACAACCGCAGTTCCGTAAAAGGTAATGGAAGCGCCAATACGTGGAATAACAGCATCGTATTGAGGTAGCTCTTCACCCATGTAGCGAATCTTCGGATTGTTACTCGCGATATCTATATCACAGTGCAACGTGTCGATAACATCGACCTGATGACCACGTGCTTCTCCAGCCTGCTTTAGACGAGCGGTAGAGTATAGATTTTCGTTGCGAGAAAGAATTGCGATACGCATGGCGTTTCCTTAGTTAATACCTGATTGGTAACTGCAAATAAATTAGTTGTTAGCTGAGCTTTCAGTTTTTTCTGAGGCTCCTTGCTTGCTTCGGGGCGAACCTTAAGGCTTTTCGTTCAACTAAGAAAACGAATTAAATTTGTCGAGTCGACAACGGAAATTTATCGATTGTGTGAGCTATTGGTACAGCAGGCTTGAGAGGGGAATTGGAATGGAAAAGCGAGTTGAGACCTAACTCATATTGGGGGTAGGAGCATATTAGGTTGTACCCAACTCGCGTTTACTCGGTGCTAAAAAGTGTACTAATAACGCCAGTTACATAGATCTATAAGTGTTCGTAGTGCTTCTCTTTCGAGCTTACTGCAGGTGCTTTTTAGCTTGTTAAGATAGTATTTTCTCATGGTCATTACTCTCTCTGGTTAGGCTTTATTTACAACCTATGGTTTGTTGCTGACCCGTTCATTATGGATAATTAAGAGGAACTAAAAAACAGATGTTATTTTTATTGGTTGTTCCTGTTTTGGTCGCATTACACTACTTTTTGATGAATGTGTTTTATAATGGGCTTAATTAGGAAGAGCTATCTTTAAAAGGTTCATTATTTGTCTGATCTAAACATGATGCGTTACTACACGCGGCTAGAGTCGTTCGAGCCAAACATTTCTCATTCAGTCACCCTAGCCGAAGTAGCGGATATGCTGTTTACAAGCTTGCGTCACGCTCGAACCTTACTTGGTAAGATGCATCAAGCTGAATGGGTGGTGTGGGAGCCAAAAGTTGGCAGGAATCAACGCTCTAACTTAACACTGCGTTTTAGCAATTCAGAGTTGGCGCAGCATGTTGCAAGTAAACTGATAGAGCAGGGCAAGTACGAAAAAGCACTTTCCATATTGGATAATGACCGCGCTGTGTTTGGTTCTTTACTGCAAGAAACTTCCGGCGCGACCATGCGTGAAGGGCTGCTGCACGTTCAATTAACCTATAAGCGTAAGTTTGAGGATTTGTTTCCGCACCATATACACCGCAGTAGCGAACGATTTTTGATAAGACAGGTTTTTAGCTGCCTAGTGACGTGTAATGGTAAAGGTGAGTTAAAGCCTGAATTAGCTCACCATTGGGAATATGACACAGAGCAACTGGTTTGGACTTTCTATCTGCGCCCCGGTCTGACTTTTCATGATGGGCAACCTGTGGATGCTAAGCAATTAGTTTCGATGTTTTCTGCGTTGCAAACCTTACCTTTCTATCAGACAGAGCTAGCCCATGTCGCTTCAGTTTACAGTGAGCAGCCATTGAGGATCAGCTTTCAACTCACCAAAGCAGATACCGGCTTTGCTGGTTTACTTGCTGGCGTTAAATATTCGATTCAACCTGCAGCGCAAGTCACCCGTGAACCGTCGCCATTAAGTACCGTGTCCCATGCTGTTATTGGAACCGGCCCATTTAAAGTGGTTGATGCCAACAACGAACGAATCAAGCTCGCCGCATTTGAGCATTATTATGGTTGTCGCTCGTTAACCGATGAGGTGACTATCTGGCAGTTTGAGGAATCAATGACGGGCACTGCTCGTTTCGATGACAGCCAAATGCACGTATCGCCTTATGGAAATTCTTCTTGTTTCCATCAATTAGGGAAAAGCGATGCGGAACTTGTTTCAGCAGACACAGACGGCCTTCGTAGCCGAGTCGAGGATGGATGCTTGTTTATCCTGTTCAATCAGAACTCAGCGGCTAACCCACTAAATAATGAGCAGCGCAAATACCTTTCACAACTGACCAACCCACAAGCGATTTTGTCACAGTTGGAACATAACAAGGGTCTGTTTAGTGTCTCTTTAGCTCAAAATATACTGCCAAGTTGGCAGAAATTGTATCGAACGCCTTCGAAAGAGGCACAACTGCCGGAAAAGATGAGTATTGCGGTTTACGACTATTATGCGTTGTATCGATGTGCGATTTGCGTATCTGACATACTCAAACGATATGGTGTGGAAGTTGAGGTGAACACCTACAGTTTTCGAGAATTGGCTCAGTTATCTCAGAGTGGCGAGTTAAAGGAGGACTTGGTGCTGTGTAACTTGAACCTCGATGACAATGCTCCGTCTTCGCTGTTCTCGTGGATGATGAACGACCCTGTTTTGCACTCTGCTTTGGGAGAGATGAACAGCGATTGGCTCAAGCAGCGCTTGGATAGTCATAAAGCATCCGTGGAACTGCCTAATTACTTGGCAGAGCTAGAACCCATCGCGTCTACTCTGATCTCAGATTATTGGTTAGTGCCTATGTTCCACCACTTACAGACCGTTCGTTTCCAAGGGATTCTGAAAAACGTGGCCATCACAAACTGGGGATGGCCAGACTTCAAGAATGTATGGTCTGCTGATTAACCTTTCTTACTAACTAAATAACTAAGTTAGCTCGTTTTCAAAGTCGGTTTTTCCAAAATCGACTTTGACACGCTTACGTCTAGATAAATTAAAAGTTACACTCTGTGGTTTACTTTTTGGTTTTGGTATATAAACTAGTCAGTGTAGTTTTTGAGTTGGGTCTTTCCCAACGGTTGAAGAGATACCAATGAAAAAATATCTATTACCGATTTTAGGAGTACTTGCCGTGGTCGCTATCGTAAGCACAGGTTCACAATCAAATGACAATCTAGATAAGCTTCCAAAGAAGTTTGCTAACAGTGAGTTAGAGTACAAATCGGGCATGTCTGATATTTTTTCAATCTTGAAAGCGTATGTAACCGTGGAAAGAAATGAGCCAGTGCCACGTGCTGCATTGCCTTTGATTCCGATGACAGCCGAGCAATTGATCGAAGAGACAGAAGACGTTGCGTACCGCTTAGGTCACTCAAGTGTGATGATGAAGCTAGATGGCAAGCTAGTGATGACTGACCCTGTGTTCAGTGATCGAGCATCACCAGTGCAATGGATGGGGCCAAAGCGCTTTCACCCAACCCCAATCTCACTGCAAGATCTACCTGACATCGATGTGGTAGTGATCAGCCATGATCACTACGACCATTTAGACAAAGGTGCCGTGAAGGTATTAGCCGACAAAGTAGGGACGTTCTTAGTGCCATTAAGAGTGGGCGCACTGTTGGAAAAGTGGGGCGTGGATAAAGAGAAGATCATCGAATTGAACTGGTGGGAATCGGCAACGGCCTCAGACATTGAGTTCACGTTGACACCGACACAGCATTTCTCTGGTCGTGGCTTGCTTGATCGTGACCAAACACTGTGGGGCAGTTGGGTTATTAACGCTTCAGACAAGAAAGTCTTCTTTAGCGGTGATTCTGGTTACTTCAATGGCTTTAAAGAGATTGGCGACCGTTTTGGGCCGTTTGATTTAACCATGGTTGAAACGGGTGCGTATAACTCACTTTGGGCGGATATTCATATGTTCCCAGAACAGAGTGTTCAGGCACACATTGATCTGCGAGGTAAGGTGATGATACCAATCCACAACAGTACCTTCGACCTTTCTATGCATGATTGGCAAGACCCAATGGAACAAGCACTGGCGATAAGCAAAGAGCGAGATGTACAAATGGTAAGCCCGGTGATGGGTGAACGTTTGGTGATCTCAGAGCCTGTACCTGTTCAGGCATGGTGGAAACTAGCATCGAATTAGAGCTGTCGTCCAAATAGACATAGCTAAACCACTAAGCTGTACAACCCAACTTATACACGAAACGCCACCGATCTTACGATTCGGTGGCGTATTTTAGTTTTATTTTTAAGATCAGCTTTCTAAGTTCTGCGCCATTTTCTTCGCAATTTTTCTGAATTGTTCTAACTCGTCTTCGGCCATGCCTTTGGTCATTCTCTTCAGCATGTCTCGATCGATATCCGAGACCTTACTCATGATCTCTTGACCCTTATCAGTCAGAACCAATAACTGGCTGCGCTTGTCTTCCGGGTTCGGAGACTTCTTCACAAGTTCCTGATTGATCAAGGCATTAATGAGCCGAGTGACCTGTGCTTTATCACGATCTAGGAAGTGTGCGATATCGATAGCGGTACATGGAGACTTCTTAGTAATGATCTTCATGACACGAATGTTCATAGGTGCGATCTCTGAGTCTAAGCTCTCAATCTGTTCGCTCATTTGACGTTTCAAAGAGTGCACTAGACGAAAGATTGATTCTAGCGATGTGTTATCAGACATAAACGATCCTTAGAAATATAGTTGACATTATCAACTACTGTATTTATAGTTGACATTATCAACTTAATTGTTCGTAAATTCAAGACAGGAAATAGATATGACGATTCAAGCAACTCTAACGCCAACTCTTCCTGAGCAAAAAGGCACACCGGTTTTATACAAAGTTTTGGTCATGATGAGCTTAATGCTGACGATTGGCGGCAGTTTAACGGCTGTGATGACTTACATGAATGTCGGATTCGGCGAGGAATTTATTGGCAACTGGCTTTCTTCGTTAGCCCTTGTTGTCGTGATCATGATGCCAATGGGCACGGTGATGATGGCTTTAGTCACCAAAGCCGTTGCTAGAGTGTTCACAACTTATAGCGAGAAAGTTCGCAACCTGATCGTGGGACTGATCATGGCTTTTATCATGGAGTCCATCATGGCATTTGTAACAGCTGCAAATAATATTGGATTTTCGGATACATCGGCGTTTACCAGTGGATGGTTTAATGGATTTATTGCCGCGCTTCCTGTTGGCCTTACGATCATGGTCGTAATGTCGATGACGGTTAAACCTAAGCTTGAACGATTCATGAAGAGCTAGCCAAAACATTTCACAGCATTGTAGGAGATCCACATGACAGCATTTACAGGTAAACACAATAACTACCGCATCACTATTGAAGAAGTGAGCGTTAAAGAAGACCGTGAACTTCAAACCATGCAGTTTGAAATTGAAGACAGAGAAAACATGTTCGCGATTGTTGAGAAGATCAAACAAGACAGCGGCTTAGACGAGCAATCTGCAGCGCGACTCGGGGTGAGCATCCGCTTACTTGGCCCAATGATGATGCAAGATAGAAAGCACCCTCTGTTTGTTGATTTCATGCCTCACTTCAGAAACTTCATGCAGAATCTGAAGAAGACATTGAAAGGGCAGTAAAGCCTAATCATCAGTAATACATCGAAAAGCCAGTAACCAACTTACTGGCTTTATTTACATTTAAATCAAAATAGTTTCAGTTGTTTGCGTCTAGAATATGCGAAAATTGAGGACTAAATTTTCGGTGTTGCACCGTTGTTTAATTGTCTATTCAAGCTTCAAGAAATCCGATATTATACTGGTCATAAAACTAAAGGTGGTATTATATGACAAATGTATTTAAGCAAGCAGCTGAAGAATTGCTAAGTCGCCGCGTTGCGGGAACTAAAGCACCAAGATTGGACGAACAGTACCGTCCCAATAACTTGGAAGATGCGCTAAAGATCCAATCATCAATGATCGATCTTAAGAGCGACAAGGTCGGTGGTTGGAAGTGTTTGCTTCCTTTGGCTGAAGACAAGTTCATTGTTGCGCCTATCTTTTCGGGTAGTGTTCAACAAGGCGAGGTTTGCGAACTGTTTGCTGACAACGACGTAGTACGTGTTGAGCCTGAAATTGCATTTACTCTTGCTAAGAGCTTGCCTGCAAGCCAAGAAGGCTACAGCGAAGAGCAAATCAACGACGCGATCGGTTCTTGCCACATGGCACTTGAGTTGATGCAGTCTCGTTTTGCTGATGACAGCGGTGCTGAGTTCTACGAAAAGCTTGCTGATGGCCTAGTGAACCAAGGTCTGTTCATTGGCCCTGAGATTGATCGCGAAAAAGCGTTCACTTCTGCAGAGATCAACATTGAAGTGACTCAAGGCGAGCAAGTTCAAGCATTCGACGGTAAGCACCCGAATACACTGCCACCAAGCCCAATTTACTGGTTGATTAACTACATGACGCGTCGTGGTGTTGATTTCCAAGCGGGTGAAGCCATTATCACGGGCTCTTACTGCGGTATCGTGGAAATGGAATTCGATAAACCAACGACCTTCCACTACGAAGGCATTGGTGAATACCAAGTAACGTTCAAGCAGAAACGCTAACTTCTAGCGGCGCACTATCTGTTATCGAAAGGCTGTTTACTGATGAGTAAATAGCCTTTTTTATTACGTGATGCTCAATAGGGTTCTTATTACTTTGCATTAAATTAGGCGTTTAGACGTCTAGACGTTGACAAGTTCTAAGTGTGACATTAGTCTGCTCACCTTCCTGTTCTATTGTGTTGTCGTTCCATGTCCAATTCAAAAAATTCTAACGCGGTAATTGCCCCTTCTGCAGTGGCGCTTATCCCTCTGATCGTTTTCCTTGCGCTGTTTATTGGCGTGGGTACATACCTGTCGCTACAAGGCGTCGATTTTGCTTTCTATCAACTTCCAGCTCCGATTGCGGCTCTGCCTGCTGTGATGTTAGCGTTGCTATTGAGCAAAGATAAATTGAACCGTGCGATTGAGCAGTTCTTAGGTGGCGTGGGTCACAAAGACATTATCGCAATGTGTATGATCTACCTATTGGCGGGTGCTTTTGCTGCTGTGGCTAAAGCTTCTGGTGGCGTGGACGCGACGGTAAACCTTGGTCTATCGGCTATCCCAACGAGCATGATCCTACCGGGCATCTTCCTTATTTCGGCGTTCATTGCGACAGCAATGGGCACCTCTATGGGTACTATCGCTGCGGTTGCTCCTGTTGCACTAGGCATTGCTGACTCAGCTGGTATGAGTATTCCTCTAACCGCTGGCGTAGTGCTAAGTGGCGCTATGTTTGGTGACAACCTTTCTATCATCTCAGATACCACGATTGCCGCGACTCGCTCGCAAGGCTGTGAGATGAGAGACAAGTTTAAAGAGAACATCCGTATAGCACTTCCTGCTGCACTTATCGCGATTGTTATCTTTGCTTTCAACAGCACAGCAACTCAAGTTCCTGAAACAGGCCCAATTGAATGGCTGAAAGTCCTTCCGTACATCACTATCCTAATCCTTGCGGTATCGGGCATGAATGTGTTCGTTGTGTTGACGATTGGTATCTTGCTAGCGGGTGGAGTGAGCCTAGGTTCTATTGAGAACTACGGTATGACGGATTACGCTCAAGACATTTACGCAGGCTTTGGCAACATGCAAGAGATCTTCTTACTGTCGATGCTGATTGGTGGTTTGAGCGAGCTGATGCGTCGCCAAGGTGGATTAGCGTTTCTGACTAATTTAGTGAGCGGTTTGATTCGTGCATTTGGTTCTTCTCACTCTAAGCAAGCGAATGGCCGTGCGAGTGAGCTAGGCATTGCAGGCTTAGTATCAATGGTGAACCTATGTACGGCAAACAACACGGTCGCAATCATTGTGTCTGGTAGTGTTGCTCGCCAATTAGCTGAAGAGAACGATGTGTCTCCACGCCGCTCTGCAAGCTTATTGGATATCTTCTCGTGTGTGATTCAAGGCGTACTGCCTTACGGTGCTCAGGTGTTGCTATTGGGCTCTGTGTTTAACCTATCGCCGCTAGAGATCGTGTCTAACTCTTACTACTGTTTCGCGCTTGCTATCGTGGCTGTGGTCGCTGTGTTTATTAAACACCCAGCGCGTAAAGTGGCTCAAGCATAGTAGTCATTGTCCAAACTGAGTGATCACTGGCTCTAATAAGAAGGCTCCTTAATAGGAGCTTTTTTGTGCATGAAACTCATGGTTTGAAAATTCAATGTACGTCTTCAAATACAAGAAAACCGCCTAAGTAGACGGTTTCTAATTTCGTTATAGTGGTTTTCAAGTTTATTGTAGTGTGAATGACAATTAGGCTTGAGAGCTTTAATTCAGCTTCGTCGTCACGAACTCTTTGTTTCTAACCATTAACCACATCAGGCCGCCTAGCGTACCGATGGATAATTGAATAAAGCCTAGGTTTTCAATCAGTGACTCTGGGCGTATTGAAACTAATACCATACCAAGCGAACCACAAATCATGCTGAAGAACTGAATCAGTGCGACGGCAGAGCCCGTGTCATGATCTTGTTGATTCAACATTAAGTTGGTGCCCGGTACTCGCATGATGATCGCCATTAATGTTGCTGGAGCAGCGATGAACATAAAGAACCAAGGGGACAGGTCGCCAATGGTTAGGGTGAAGATGCCCGCAAGCGCCAATAAAGCAAAACATCCTGAGATGACCTTTTGAACCGGCATTCGGTAGGACAACTTCATGTAAATTGTTGGACCAAATGAGGCGCATAATGCATTGAATGCGAACGCGTAGCTAAACTGTTGTTCGGTCAATCCAAAGTGATCGATGTAGATATAAGAACCCGCCGCAAGAAAGCCCATCAACGCCATCGGTATGATAGAGAAAATGACCAGTAGCTTGAGGAACGAGCTGTTTTTCATGACCACGCCCATTCTTCCCCATGAGCGGAACATAGAACCTTGGTATTTGCTTTCGAGTGTTTCTCGATAGCAGCAAGCTAAAACTGACGCAAATGCACCAAAAATGGCGAGGGTGACGAACATCATTCGCCAAGACGCAATTTTCAGTAGAAAGGCACCAAATACAGGCGCAACCATTGGCGCGATGATCACCAGTGACATGATAGTCGCCATGATCTTTTCACGTTCTCGGCCATCATAAAGATCTTTGACAATGGCGGTAGCGATAACGGTGATAGCACTACCAGCAAAGGCTTGGAATACACGAGCACCAATTAACTGTTCGATGCTATTGGTCATCGCGCACAATATGCTCGCGACCATATAACCCGCTAATCCAATTAATAGGATCGGCTTACGACCGAATTTCTCGCTGAGCGGCCCCCAAAATAAAAGACCAATAGCGTAAGTAACGAAGTAGCTGCTCAGGGTTAGGTTGACCATTGATCGGTCAGTATTAAACACGTCGACCATCTGCGGAAGCGCAGGTAGGTAAAGGTCGATGGTCAATGGAGGGAAAGCACTTATTATGACGAGAAAAAATAGCATACCGGTCTTTCCCAGTACTGGTTGTGGTCTCTTCAAGGTGGCTCTCCGTTGTCCAAAATAGGTTTTTAATTGGTGTGATAGTATCTTTAGGTTTTGTATGATTAGTTATCTCAAAGCTCTAAAATCAGCAAGGATTTGTGACCTCTAAATGTTTAACATCGAGTTGAAAGGTTCAAGCCAGCAAGTACCTATGCTGGCTTGAGGGTATACTTAGAACTTAAATTTAGCAATCTGAGTGGAGAGGACAGTAGTTTGCGTCAAGATATCATTGGATACGTTTGCCAAATCGTCATTCACGTTAACTAGTTCTTTTGCACTACTATCAAGAGACTGCATGTCATTTGCGACTTTTGAACTAACGTTTGACTGCTCTTCGCAGGCGGATGCAACAGAATCTACCATGCCATTGATGGACGTTACGGAAGAGATAATGCTCGATAGTGCTTGCTGTATTTCATCTGCGCTGGTTTTTGTTTGCTCCACTAAAGCTTTCGAGCTCTGTGTTGCAACAAATGACTCGTTTGCTTCTTTTTGTAGGCGTTCAATAATAGATTCAATTTCATTGGTTGAATCATGGGTTTTAGACGCTAATGAGCGCACTTCATCCGCAACAACCGCAAAACCACGGCCAGACTCACCGGCCCGTGCCGCTTCAATAGCTGCATTCAATGCCAATAAATTAGTTTGTTCCGCAATCGCTTTGATGACTACAATCACTCGACCTATATCATCACTGCTTACTTTTAGTGAATTCGCACATTCCGCTGCACTTTCCAGACTTACGACCAAGTCATCAATATTACGTTCATTGATATCGATTGTGTGACCACTTTGCTGACAAAGCTCGAGTGCATCATTTGATTGATACAGCGTATTTTCCGTATGAACAGCAATTTCTTTGGTTGCTAAATCAAATTGCTCAATGCTGTGCAAACTTTCTTGAGTTAACAAAGATTGTCGTTGGCTTTGTTGGTTCATTTCATCACGTAGTTGCGATATACCGTGGCCACTCTTATCCAACATTTTGGTCGTGTTCGATGTTTCGAGAATGATAGATTGAATAGTAGCAACGAATTGGTTGAATGCTTTCGCAAGTGATGTGACTTCATCATTGCCTACTTCCGCAACACGTGAAGTGAGGTCTCCTCCACCAGAAGCAATTTCATTCATTGAATCAGCCATGTTTTTGATGGGCCTGACGACTTTTCTATCGAGGACTATGGAAATCAGAATCAGGCTAGCAATAAATATGCAAAGCAAAATACTAATCGCAAGTTGCATAGAGTTCATTAAATTAGCATTCGTCACATCATGGTTAAAACCAACATTAACTTTACCGATAGGCAATGAATCCCATGAAATAGCCATCGATGAGGATTCATCAATGTCACGTGGATTAACACTACCTAATATGTTGTTATTTTGATCGAGCACTTGAATGTTTGCGATTACGTCATTATTTGAATACGCTTCAATGATATTAAGTATCAGTGTCTTATCGTATGCATAAACAGGTTCTTGCAATATCACACTTAATTCAGAGGTTATACGCTGGATTTCTTGTGAAGATTTATCAGTAACGTTTGATTGGTTAATCATAAATTGGATTGGCAAAGCGATAGCAGCAACAATAAGCATCACTGCAGCGATCAGTAAAACCATTTTTTTTGTTATTTGGTTCATAAAAATGTACTCAGTTGGCAAGCGGATCAAAGAAATATTTTTCTGGGATAGAGCGGGTGTCTTCGGTCAGATATGGATTTTCAAGATCGATAATAGTTCGCTCTGAAAGGTTGGCCCGTGAGAGCGCCATTCTTACTTCGGAGTCTTCGAAAAAGAGTTTCTCATAGGTGCCATCAGCGAAAATTTCTTCAACCACTTCTGTGATGTGTTGCTGAAGTTCTGTGTTTTCTTTTTGGACAAAGAGCATATATGGCATGCGATAGCGGAGCATGACATGACTATCAACAGCTAAAGGTAGTTCTGGGTATGATTGCATTTCTGCAAATGGTTCCATGACACCACGAGCAAACAAGTGGCACCGATTACCAGCAAGCATCATCTCAAAAATATTTGGATATTTAAGCGATTTAGCGGTTTTTATACCATTGGCATCAAGAATGAATGTGTCTGGCCATGTTTTCCCTGAACAAACTTTAAAGCGCGTGAAATCCGCTTTAGATCTTACGTTTGCGAGTAATTGTTTATCTTTTTCATGAATTAATCCGATTCGCATACCAAGCATTCCTCGATATATAGGGAACAATATTGGAGCAAAGCGTTTTTCCATGTCGAGACTGGTCGCTGACCAATAAAGGTCAATCTCTCCCGACTCTAAATCCGCCATAACTCTTGATTGAGCAGGTTCCCCTGTTGCTTGATAGACAAACTCGATTTCATCGAATCGGCTCGAGCGATTAACAATTTCTTGAACCAAAGTAAGGTGCAGTTTTTTGTCATTCGGTTTACCTGGCAATCTTAAAGGTTCAGCGTAAGTTATTTGGCAAGTACTAAAAATAAGTATCAAAAAAGTAAAAATGGAGCGAAACATTCTTGGTTCTATAGGCGTGTGATTAAGTGGCGGTAATATCGGTTACCGTGTGCTATTTTGATACGAAATTAACGCCACATTGTGACTTTTCTCTCGTTTTGTATGGGTAATTTAATGCAAGGTCGGATCTGAAATATAAGCATGTAAATATAGGTTTCCAGCCCAATCAGGGTAGCTTGTAATCGCCAGCGACACATTGTAATGATTATCGACTTGGCTTGTTATCTTTTCTTTGGGCGTTTTTCGACTAAACCGTTACGCTCTAAACCACGTCGAACGCTGCTGCATAGTTTACCAAAGCGGCGCAGTTCTTCGAAGTTAGGGCCTTGGCCAATGGAAATACTGTGCTCCCAATACATTAACTCGCTGTCGACCATCTCAAGTAGTTTCTTAGAGCAACCCGAGCAATTTCCTTTTGGACCACAGATAAACGTCTCTGACTCGTAAAGTGGGAGTTCGTTTTTAACTTCTTCAATTAAGTTAAGCATTGCCGAGTTTAAGTCTGGCTTTTTGGATGTAATTGGCTTCAAGCTTGGTGCTTGAGTTGCAATTAATGGGGAAGTCAGTTTGTTAGGTTGTAAATTCAAAGCAGCTGATGACATATCAAAGGCCTCAAGGAGAGAAGAAGGTGGGCATGCTACTCTTCACAACAAAGTGAATCTTGATGTAGTGCAATAAGCGTGGATATATACCCAAAAGAGGTAGGAGCCACAAGCGGTTGTGACTCCTTATCAAAGCTCGGTACTAATGAGAGATTTTAGAATTCGGCGTCGAACTGGAATTCCATCCACTCTTTGGTGACTGGGTGGTGCAGCGCAAGTCTTTCTGCGTGTAAGTGCAATCGGTCGGCTTTATTGCCATACAAGCCGTCACCGACGATAGGCATGTTAAGGCCTTCTTGGTGTGAACAGTGAACACGCAACTGGTGTGTACGCCCTGTTTTAGGATGCAGGTAAACCTTAGTGGTTTGCCCGTTTCGCTCAATCACTTCCCATTTGGTTTCTGCTGGCTTGCCGTGTTCGAAGCAGACAATTTGACGAGGGCGGTCATACAAATCACCACGCAATGGCAGTCGAACATAGCCTTCATTTTCTGTTAGAACGCCTTCAATCATTGCCACGTAACGCTTTTCGACTTCACGAGTAATGAACTGCTTCTGTAAGCTCTTGTTCGCACGTCGTGTGAGAGCGAAGATTAGAATGCCAGAGGTCGCCATGTCTAAGCGATGAATCACAAATGGGCCTTCAACATCGGGATGCATTTCTTGAACACGTGTGTAGGCGGAATCTTTGATGGTTTTACCCGGCACGGATAGAAAACCTGCTGGCTTGTGTACTACCACGATGTGCTCATCTTGGAACAGAATATCCAGCTCTTTGCCTTCTGCTGGGTTCTCTAGCAATGGGTTTGGATCGACTTCTAGGCCTTTCATCATATGGCCTAAAATCGGCACACATTTACTCTGACAAGAAGCGTAGTATTTCTTGTGCTTGCGGATTTCCGACTTTGGAGAGCGGCCCCACCAAAATTCAGCCAATGCCAGTGGCGTGTAACCATGTAAGTACGCGTATTGCAGCAATTTAGGCGCAGCGCATTCACCAGAGCCAGCTGGTGGTATCTTGTTTGGCGTGTTTTCAAAGATTTGGTTAAGGTCTTCAACGTTTCCTTCCGCATTTTGGAAAGCGTATTGTGAAAACAACTTGTGTTGAAGCTGATGAGAAATGTGTGCTCTTTGCTCTTTTAGCTCAGCCAGTTGAGTGTTGAAAACATCCACTTTAGCCTGCAACACTTGCAGGGTCTGTTCCCAGTTAAGTTTTAGGTACTTCTGCTGGTTCTTGTCGGCAACACTGGCTTTGTTTAGCTCATTATTTAGCTGTTCGAAAGCTTGCTCATCAAGGTTTTCTTTACCTTGTTCACGTTGTTCTTTACGCGTTTTTCGGCCTTCAATAATCAATAGACGTTGAGCTTCAATCTCTTGCTCGGCTTGCGCTTTTTGCTGTGCCAGTTGCTCGCACAATTCAAGGTATTCAGTATTTGCTTGCAGCGCTTTAAACTCAGCGTTGACAGCCATCATGTCGGCTGTGTCTTGATGGAAAAAGCTGTCGCTGCTGAGCATGTCGAACACGGGCGGTACAAAGTGAGGCAGTAGGTTTTGGTCGGCGATTTTCCCTGAAAAAGCAGAGAAGTACCCCAATTCACCTTCAGGGCTTTTCACCAATAACACACCAAACATTTTGCCGCGACCAGCGTCAGTATCAAGTCCGAAGTCATGCTGCCAGTCGGTTTGAGTTTCTAGATATTGTTGAAGCTGATGAGAAGCGATTTCACACAGTGGGTGCGGTTCGTAGTAGAACGGGAATGTGAAACGCTCAGGCAACGAATATGACTCGATCGGCTGTTGAAAACGAGTGAAGCAATGCTCAGGTGTGTGGCTGTTTTCTGAGTCGTGCGTTGGTTTTGATGAGTGCATAGTCGTATTAATACTTATATCGTGGTGATAAATGGTTGTGAGTCTACTGTGTATGTTTAGAGACGTTAAACACAGTACAAGGCGGCGATTCTACTCTTTATCGAAAAGCGCCTCAAATAAGAAATAGTTCTATAATTGGATAGCCAAGCGACGAGCCTATGAGTTATGGCTTGAACGCCATTAATTGATGAGTGACTTCTCGTTTTTAATCATAGAAGACAATTTAACAAACCAAGGGTGGTAGCCTTGCCGCCCTCTTATGAAAACTAAGGTAACGTTATGATTCCACTCAATACTTCGATTGTATCTGGTGTCGCTATTTCAGAGATCGACGGACAAATGAAAATGCTATTAATGAAGCGTGTTAAAGGTGAGTTTTGGTGCCATGTTGCAGGCTCGATTGAAGCGGGAGAAACAGGCTGGCAGGCTATCGTGCGCGAGTTTGAAGAAGAGACCCAAATTAAAGTGGAAGCTTTGTATAACGCGCAGTTTCTGGAGCAGTTTTATGAGGCGCACGTGAATGTAATTCAGCTAATCCCTGTCTTCGCAGTGCTATGCTCGCCCAACCAAGCGATTGAACTGAATGACGAACATACCGAATACCGTTGGTGCAATTTAGAAGAGGCAAAAGCGTTAGCGCCGTTCCCTAACCAACATGCCGTCTACGATCATATCTGGTCGTATTTTGTCGATAAGCCAGTCAATCCGCTTTACCGAGTGAAATTGAACTAATACTGGCTGTTTAAGATCTAGGACTTACCAAGGTAAGGGGCTAAAAAGGCGCTCACTTGCGCTTGGCATAACCCCACATCCACCTTCACGCCGTGCGATTCAAGGATCGCAACTCCACGACCATTATTACGAGGGTCTGGGTCTAGCATCGCCACCACTACGTGTTTTACACCTGCTTTAACCAATGTATTGGCGCAAGCGGGTGTTCTGCCGACAAATGAACATGGCTCTAAAGTTACGTAAGCGGTAACCCCTTCCATTGTTCCGTCCGTTTTGTCGTTATAGCTATTGAGCGCTTCGACCTCGGCGTGGTTTCCGCCGACTTTTTGCGTGTATCCAACAGATACCACCTTATCGTTCCTCACCAAAACGCAGCCTACTGGCGGGTTTGGTTGGCAATCAGGTAAGGCTTGGCGCGAAGCTTCGAGTGCTTGCAGCATGTATTGTTGGTTCATGGTCGTTACTCAGTATGACGAGGGCGCAGCAGTTGGTGAAGTGCGCGTTTGATTTGAGAAGTGGGGCATGTTCGATCTGATTGGGATTTTAGTCAATGGTTTTAGCATTTGAACTCTACCGCTAGTTAACTGTGACTAATCGTTAACCTAGGCCACTGGGTTAGCCAACCTTTGGATTGCACTCTTTGATCAAAGATATCTCGGTTACGCTTTGAATTGGGTGTGATTTGCAAATCAAACAAACTCTCTAAACCAAAAGATGAAATACACTCGACGTCTCCATTGAGGCTTTGCTTTACGGCGACGGCGGTTTCTTTCTCTGGCCAGTAACTCATCGCATCCAATGAGCCTTGGTAAGGTTCATCCCCATTTCTGGTGTGCATGCAGGCTTGATTGCGAACTTGCCAATTCAGTTCGGGTAACCGCTGTTTAAGCAGAGCCTCGTATCTAAGGTCCGATTCGTAGGAGGTATCAATGGGATCAAAGTAGATCACATCAATATCATTGAATGGAGTCGGGGAGGCATAACCATGCTGGTGATCCCAAACGAGGTTTCTCACAAAGCCCGCAGCGACATAACACTGCGGCAAATCCAACTGAGCGACACAGTCTAAAACCTTCATTCGTAAGGGATCTTGTTTGATCAACGTGACGATGCGTTTGGCTAGCGGATGTATCATTATGATGTCGGAACATCAGTGACTTGGTAATGACGTGTCACGTTCTGGGAGATTTCACCCCATTCAGAGGCTTTTACTCGCTGTTGGTGCATTTCGAATGCTTCTCGGCTAGTGAATTCTTCATACACTTCAAAGCGATTAGGTTGAAGCGTGCTTTGACTGACTCGAAACACAATACAACCAGGTTCTTCTAGTGTCAGTTCTTTGTGCACAACCAAGGCATGTGTCACTGCTTCTAGGTCGTTGTCTGGCACTAGAATATGCCCTTGCAGAATTACTTTACTCATAATTACGTCCATTTAATTACGTCTATTTAATTTGGTCCATTACGGCTTTTTTCTATCAAAAGCTCTATCCGTTACAAACATAATCCCATTTTGATGTTGTAACGTATAGGCTAATGTGGCGATTATTAGTTCACATTGAATGTATTTTTTAGTTACACCGTAACTTTAAAGGTGATGTAATCAACAAATGATAAGACACTGGAACTAAATCAGCGTTGGTCCGGTCTATTAAATTAGTATCATTGAACTGTATTGATACTGAAATGAATTTGTCATCTGAGAGAACTAACCTTAACTTTGAACAGCGGCTCATAGGATTGAATTGAGCTATAGTTGATATCTAGGTCATACTTTGATGTAAATGGTACTAAAAACTCTATATATTTTGTGATTTGTATCATTGAACTGGGCATCAAACACCGTTAGATTCGAATGGTTGGCAATAAAAATAGCTCATGAAGAGCAGTTAAAGAAAAGGAAATATCCCTTATGAAAAAAATGAGAAGAGCACAGCTTCATCGCGTTCGTATCCAATACTGGAAAGACACGTCAAAAGAAGCATCAAAGAAATAAGCTTTAATCGTAGAGCTTTAAAAGCTGAAAAGCTTAATCAAATGTAAAACGCAACAAACTGATTTCATTAGCACTCTCAAGGACCTTCATCTGGTCGGCGACTAACGAAATCATCCCCAAAGAGCTGGCAGGCATTAACAACAATGCAATTCAATGTCAGCTCATTAATACCTCCTCTAAGTTTATCTTCGTTTGTTAAACCTGTTACCCCAAACTAAAGCTTGTTCCTTGTTATCGCATCCCTGTACTCGTTAACGTCTTGATAATAAAAAAGCTCCCGATTTCTCAGAAGCTTTGATTTAGATTTTGATATCTGATGTGACTGCCCGATAAAGGCTCGTGCTTAGGATAGACTCTAACGTTGGAACAGCGTCTTTAAGCTCACATCGTCCGTTCTATTTAGCTTTAGGCTCAGTAGATAGCCACCAACACCGATCAGTGCGTAAATACCTAAAGATAAAATCGGCGCTTCTGCAATCGCACTTAATGGGTTGCTTGCTATGAGTACATTCATTGGTAATGACGCGATGAGAGATAGGAAGTCATTGATGCCATAGAACCCAAACACTGCGACAGAGAGGAACTTAATCGCATAGCTTGAGATGAAAATGACAAGCAATGGAGAGTTTACCAGCTGCGAAATCGCTAGAGTGACGGTTGCCAGTGGCAATAAAACCAGTGCAACTAACATCATTCGTCCAAAAAACACGACCCAGTTGCTCAGCACATAAAACAGAGATTGTTGTTCAACCAATAGCGCCAGTTGTTGTTCACTTGAGACGTTCAATATCCAGAATAGAAAATCTGCGAACAGTACTAACAATGCACAGATAGCCGGAATCACCACTAAACCGAAGCCGAGTTTCACACCGTGAGTCATTGCGTTAGATACCGGCATACTTCTCCAAAACATCGAACTGCCTTCTTGGCGCTCTTTACGCAGCGTTTTAGGGATGTAAAGCGTTGATAGGATCAGTGAAATAAGGCCCGCGCCAAAGTAGATCACTGAGTTGAGGTCTTGTGCGAACTCTCTGTGGATGTCGCTCACGTCACCGTTCACTTGCATTTCGAAGAAAAAATCATGCTGCGCTGCGCCATTGAAGAACAGACTAACGAACAGTAAGAAACCACATAACGCGACAAACAGAGGCAATCGAGTGTTAATTTTGTGCTCGATGAGTTCTTTTTCTAGCATGTAAAAACTTGGATGCATTATGCCTTCTCCGTCTGTGTTGCAAGGAATAGATCTGCGAGACCAACGTTATAGATGTTACCCAGTGATTCAACCTGCGCTTTGTATTGACCTTCCAATAACCACTTAGTGGTGCCCAGGCCTGATTGCGAGGTCAGTGGGTTGAGTTTCTGAATCTCGCTTGAATGGTTGTTTGCGACTTCAATAATGAAATAGTCGCTCTCGATGTCTTCCATGCTTTTTTGCAGTACACAATGACCTTGCTTCAAAATCAGTACATCCGTTAAGAGGTGTTCAATTTCTGAAACCTCATGGCTTGCAATGATCATGGCGCGTTCACCGTCGTGGAACCATTCTAGTAGGTGGCGATAAAAAGTATCGCGGTACAGCAAATCTAAGCCCAGTGTCGGCTCATCTAAGATCAACACTTGAGTGTCAGTCGCGATGATGATCGCAAGGTGAAGTTGTACTTTCATCCCTTTAGAAAGCTGCTTGATAGTAGAAGACAACTTAATGTTGGTGCTGCTTAATGTCTGTTCTGCTTTTTGCTTGTTGAAGCTAGGGTGCACACCTTGTGTGTATCGAAGCAGTTGTTTAACCGTCATCCACTCTGGTAACACGTTAACATCTGAGATGTACGACAAGTGCTGCATGAGCTCTGCGTGCTGGTGGATAGGGTGGTAGCCGTTTACTTCAATCTCACCTTGATAGTTGTGTCCACCAAGCAGTGATTTGATCAGAGTCGATTTACCTGCGCCATTGTGGCCCAGCAGACCAAGTACTTGCCCTGGCTTTAACTCAAAGCTGATGTTTTCGACACCCACTTGATTTGAATAGGTTTTGGTTACGTTTTTCACGGAAAGTAAAGTACTCATGACTTGTCCTTTATATGTTGTGCTAGCTGTTTCACGAGTTCTTCGACACTCATATCAATGATGCCTAGCGTCTCAGCGATGGCTGGGATCTGTGTGTTGATGAATGATTGGTGTGCAGACTCTTTCAATTTTTGAAGTGCCCCTTCGGCCACATACATGCCTTGGCCGCGTTTTTTCTCTACCAAGTCTTCATCCACCAGTAACTGATAGCTTTTCATGACAGTAAGGTGGTTGATCTTGAGATCGGCAGCAACCGCACGCACAGAGGGTAATGCTTGTTGCTCTAACCAAACACCTTGAAGAATTTGGTCACTGATCTTTGAGGCAAGCTGCCTAAAAATCGGTTGGTCGTCTTTCCATTCGGTCATAATTAAAACTGCATGGTGATATACATGTGTATAACACTAACCTTTTTATTCGAATTGGCAAGGGTTTTATGAAAATGGATCGGATATTTTTATAGTTGGATAAAGCATGTTTGGCGGGGAGGGTACTTGAAGCCCACATCCTTGTGGGCTTCAAGCAGCTGTATGAGCGATGATTATTTGAATAGGGAATGGTTGCTGATCAAGATTTCTATTAGGCTGGGCCTATTGCTCCTTTGAGTCATTAGGCCGGCTATATAGGTAACCTTGATGTAAGTTGTAGCCTAACTGACACAAGATATATTGCTGCCTACGCGTCTCGACACCTTCATAAATCATTGTGATATTTGATAGGCGTCCAATCTCCGAGATATTGAGCAATACACCCTGATGATGCTCTCCTGACTCGATATCCTTAACAAAGCAACGATCCAGTTTTAGATAGGCCGGAGAGATAACATTGATGATTTCGATGTTGTTATTGCCCGTACCAAAGTCATCCAGAGCGATAGTGATACCAAGCTTTTTGATATCCTTAATGTTATCGATAACCTCACACCCATAGCCAATGTTCGAATATTCAGTAATCTCTACGACAAACTCATTCGCTTCCATCGCGGCTAAATGCTCTCTGAGCCTTGCGAAGTTCGACCCTACCAAAGCACTCGGACACACGTTGACACCATAGATCTCATGGCTGTTGTTTAACTTCGCTTTTCTGACTGTCTCGATGAGTAAAATAGTATGAAAGGTGAGTAAATTGGTGCGTCTCATGGTGTTGATGAAGCTTAAAACGCCAACGTTACGCACACGAGATAACAACTCGTAGTAGAGAACGCAGTTGTCTTCGGTGTTGATGATCGGCTCTTCTTCAAAGGAGATGTGTTTCCAACGAAACAGGTAGATCACGAAACCCAGAATATAGGAGCGATAAAGCAGGGTGGCGAGTATCAGAGAAAGCGCAATCCATAGTGCAACAATGTCGTCACTGTAGAAGGTGATGGTTGCACCCGTTGGTAGGGAGGTTTGATAGATAGATTTACTCTCTTCGCCAAGGTTTAAGATGTGGTAACCATTCTTCTGGATGGAAATCGAATCGACTAATAGAGGCAATAGTGAGTTCTTGTATCGAGCTTCGATAGATCGTTTAGATATTCGAGCAACCATCTCAATGTCGTGCTCGGTATCCATGAAGCGTGAATAGGCAAAGTCAGCACTATCGTAGAAGTCGTCTAATTGATTGAGCTCTATCATCTTAGAACGTGTTTTAGAGATATAGCAGGAGTCATAAGGTGTGGTCATGACGACAGAATCAAGGTTGAGCGAGTGCACAGCCCCGTGGCTATCGCAACCGTAGTCCATGACTTCTGCGGCAATGTGTTTGGTGTTCTCACTGTATTCATTCGCAATCTTCGTCGTATAAAGGATTTGGGAAAAGTAGACAACGAATAGGAAAAAGGAAGAGATGGTGAACACGGCTATCAGAGCCTTAATCAGCTCTCGATGATAGGTGTTGAACATCAGTTTCAACATCTCGAACTGGCTGGGCTTGAACTGGTTGATGTCGTACTTAGGTGCGATACGGTTGGTTGAGCTTTTATCGAGATCGATAAAGTAACCTACCTTATAAAGGTTAGAGATAAGTTCGCTATTATTATCTACCTTCGCTTTCTTACATAAGCTTCGATATTTCTTTCTTATAGAAGCAATAATATTTTTTAACGTGTATAAGCTAAACTCTTCGTCAAAGTGTAATTTAAAAGATTCTTCAACATCTCGTGCAGATTGAGGGTTTGATATTGACGAGTGTTCAATAAGGTATTTGAAAACAAAACTCTCTTTACTATTAAGAGTTTCCTCTGATATCTTATTACTGTCTCTTTTTATGTATATTTTTTCTTCATTGTAGATTAGTTGCAAGCTCTCATTATTGTTATTTATATTGAAAGAACAGTGCATAGCTTAACTCCTAAGCGATAGTTATTATATTTGTGTGATGGATATGTGATGGCTGGGATTTTCATTCAACACAAGAGTTCGATCTAAATAATATAACCAAAATGTCACCATTTTATCTCAAGATGTTGATACTAATCGCAGAATTTGGGCTTTAATGAAAGGTTATGGAGATGTTCACCCAAAAGTTGAATTTACAAATGAAAGCCAATGATTTACAAGGGGTAAGGGGGATTTATCCATTTGTTTTGGTATTTATCCATTTCACAGCTTCTACGCGGTAGGTTTAGCGACTGGATTTAGAGGTTTCTAATGTAGCTTCTGATGGTATTCATTCGGTTTATCGATGTGTGAGATTTATCAGAATTTTTCATGATAAAATTAAATTATGTCATTTTATGTGATATTAATATAATTTATGTGGCGTATTGTTTTGGTGATTTAATTAAAGTAATCAA